>NZ_JBEXKG010000118.1:0-24372 GCF_040609555.1 Streptomyces sp. NPDC004658 | reverse complement strand
GCCAGCGACACGGCGCCGGCCGCGGCGAACGCGAAACGCAGCCCGCGCGACGCGGAGCGGCCGTCGTCCGGGCGGCCGACGGGATGGATGCGGAAGCCGCGGTCCTCCGGTGCGGGCGCGCGGTCCGCGCGGGCCGGGAGGAAGCCGGGGGCGCGGGCGGGGACGTACCCGAACGGGAGGCGCTCGCCGCGCCTCACTCCGAACGGCCCGGAGGCGCCGGCGGGTCCCGGGGCGGGGCCGTGGCCGGGGAATCCGCCCCCGGGCGACGGCGTGCCGCCGCCGTCCGGGTCACCTCCCCCGGGGAGGCCCTGGAGGCGGGCCAGGAGGCTCGCCGAGGGCGGGGGCGGTGCCGCCTCCGCGAACACGTTCTTCAGCGCGCGCTGGGCGTCCGCCTCCGCTTTGCACCGGGCGCAGGTGGCCAGGTGTGCGAGGACGCGCTCACGCGTCTCATGACCGAGCTCTCCGTCCACGAGGGCGGAGAGCCGGTCTCCCAGGTGCTGCTCTGCGAGGCGCGCCTCCTCGACAGGTTTCGGCCGAGATCCACTCACGCGGTCGCGCCCCCTCCCCCCAGAGCGGGGACACGGGGGGCCAGGAAGGAGCGCCGCTCGGCCGCGCGGGCCTCCGGGGAGCGGTGCGCGAGGGCCTTGCGGAGCTGGGACCGGCCGCGGTGGATGCGGGAGCGGACCGTGCCGAGCTTCACGCCGAGGGTCGCGGCGATCTCCTCGTACGACAGTCCTTCGATGTCGCACAGGACGACGGCGGCGCGGAACTCGGGCGCGAGGGTGTCGAGGGCCTGCTGGACGTCGGCGTCGAAGTGGGCGTCGTTGAACAGCTGCTGCGGGGTGGGTTCCCGGCTGGGCAGGCGCTCGGCCGCGTCCTCGCCGAGGGCGTCGAAGCGGATGCGCTGCTTGCGTCGGACCATGTCCAGGAACAGGTTCGTCGTGATGCGGTGCAGCCAGCCCTCGAAGGTGCCCGGCGAGTACGTCGACAGGGAACGGAAGACACGGACGAAGACCTCCTGGGTGAGGTCCTCGGCGTCGTGCTGGTTGCCCGTCAGGCGGTAGGCGAGTCGGTAGACCCGGCCGCTGTGCGTGCTGACGATCTCCTCCCACGCGGGCGGAGTCCACGCCTGCCCGTCCGCGTCGGTGGCGAAGGTCGCGGTCTGGGTCTCGCCCGTGGCGGGACCGGCGGCGTGGCTGTCGGCAGCGGTGTCGGTCACGGATTTCGGCCTGCCCGCCGACCCGAGGAAGCGCCGCAGCACTCCACCCCGGTCCTCGGGCGCGGCCGCACCTCCCCTGTCGGCTCTGGTGGTGTCCAGTGGAGCCCCTACCATAGCCACCTCGCCCGTTAGCTCCGGATAAGCGGTTTTATGAGAATTTGACACACGCTGACACGGCTCATGCGCCTGCGTCAGCAGTTGCTCGGCGTCCTGATCCACCTCTCGCCCCCCGTCGCGCACCCGGTCACCGGCTCACCCCTGTAAACGCCCGGTCCCATCTGCGGGTTCCCGCCGCCAACGGATACAGTCACGCCCAGGCAACCACGGGGACAGGAGAGGGTCATTACCGGCAACCGGCAGACGAGCTGGGCGTTCGCCGACGCCTTTGTCGCCGAGGACGAAGCGCTGCGCTGGGCCCGCGAACGGGCCCGCGAGGCAGGGCTGCGCTCGGTGTCGCCCAGCACGGGCGCCGCGCTGCGACTGCTCGCCGCCTCGGTCGACGCGAAGGCGGTCGCGGAGATCGGAACGGGCTGCGGTGTGTCCGGGATCCATCTGCTGCACGGGATGCGGCCGGACGGGGTGCTCACCACGGTGGACACCGAGCCGGAGCACCAGCAGTTCGCCCGGCAGGCCTTCCGCGTCTGCGGCTTCGCCAGCAACCGGGCCCGGTTCATCCCCGGCCGCGCGCTGGACGTGCTCCCGCGTCTCGCGGACGCCGGCTACGACCTCGTCTTCTGCGACGGTGACCGCCTGGAGTACCCGGACTACCTCGCTGAATCGTTGCGCCTGCTGCGGCCGGGCGGCCTGGTCGTCTTCGAGGGCGTGTTCGCCAACGGCCGTACGGTCGACTCCGGGCCGCAGCCGACCGAGGTGCTACGGCTGCGCGAACTGCTGCGCACCGTGCGGGAGAGCCAGGAGCTGGTCCCGTCGCTGCTGCCGGTGGGCGACGGCCTGCTGTGCGCCGTCAAACGCTGAGCACCCGGGCGGGGGCGCCGGAACGCGGCTGCCCCGGCACCGCGTACGATGCCGGGGCAGCCGGAAGGACTGATCGCTGGGACGTCAGACGACGACCTTCTTGAGGGCGTCGCCGAGCGCCTCGGCCTCGTCAGGGGTCAGCTCGACGACGAGTCGACCGCCGCCTTCGAGCGGAACGCGCATGACGATGCCCCGCCCCTCCTTGGTCACCTCGAGCGGGCCATCACCCGTCCGCGGCTTCATGGCCGCCATGCTCGTTCCCCTTCCTGAAACCAGCTCATCGTCTGCCGACGGCCCCGCGGGGGCACCCGCCATCCGGAACGGACACGCGACACCGGCATCGAACACATTGCTTCCAAGCCATTATCCCGCATCGCAGGACCCGATGACCAACATCAGTCGGCATCGCTTGGGCAACGCGCGCGAGCAAAACCACCCAATTCGGCGATGTGCCTGCGATACTGCGCCCCCGCACGAAGATCCGCCGACCGTTTCCGCTCCGGATTTCTTTGACGCAGGTCACACGTCGCGTCCGGCTCTTCGACGGCGATCTCCGCCATGCTGTCCTCAGACAGGGACGTACTGAGCGGTACGTCACCAGCCGCGAACCGGAGGGGATGCGCCATGGCCGACACCGTGCTCTACGAGGTGAGCGACGGGCTCGCGACGATCACGCTCAACCGCCCCGAGGCGATGAACGCGCTGAACATCGCGACCAAGGTCGCCCTCCGGGAGGCGGCGGAATCGGCGGCCGGCGACACGGCCGTACGGGCGATCCTGCTGACCGCCGCCGGCGACCGGGCCTTCTGCGTGGGCCAGGACCTCAAGGAGCACATCGGTCTGCTGGCCAGTGACCGCGAGACCGGGTCCGGGCAGACGATGACCACGGTCAGGGAGCACTACAACCCGATCGTGCGCGCGCTCGCCGGGGCGCCGAAGCCGGTGGTCGCGGCGGTGAACGGCGTGGCGGCGGGCGCCGGGTTCGGCTTCGCGCTCGCCGCGGACTACCGGCTGGTGGCCGACAGCGCCTCCTTCAACACCTCGTTCGCCGGTGTGGCCCTCACGGCCGACTCCGGGATCTCCTGGACACTGCCCCGCGTGATCGGTCCGAGCCGCGCCGCCGACCTGCTGCTCTTCCCGCGCAGCATCGGCGCGCAGGACGCGCTGGAGCTGGGGATCGCCAACCGGGTCGTCCCCTCCGCCGAGCTGCGCGCGGAGGCCGGGAAGGTGGCGCGGGCGCTCGCCTCGGGGCCGACGGTGGCCTACGCGGCGATCAAGGAGGCGGTCGCCTTCGGGCTGACACACTCCCTCGCCGAGACGCTGGAGAAGGAGGACGAGCTCCAGACCCGGGCGGGGCGGTCCGAGGACCACGCGATCGCCGTGCAGGCGTTCGTGAACAAGGAGAAGCCGAAGTACCTGGGGCGGTAGCTCACGGGGCGCTTCTGGCGACGCACGCCTCCAAGTGGTCGTTGACCAGACCGCACGCCTGCATCAGCGCGTACGCCGTCGTCGGGCCCACGAATCTCAGACCCCGCTTCTTCAGGGCCTTGGACAGGGCCGTCGACTCCCCGGTCACCGCCGGGACGTCCGCGAGGGTCTTCGGGGCCGGGCGGGTCGCCGGGTTCGGCGCGTGGGACCAGATCACGTCCTCCAGCTCGCCCTCCGGCCAGTCGGCCAGTACGCGGGCGTTGGCGAGGGTGGCGTCGATCTTGGCCCGGTTGCGGACGATGCCGGGGTCGGCGAGCAGGCGGTCGCGGTCGGCCTCGGTGAAGGCGGCGACCTTCTCGATGCGGAAGCCGGCGAAGGCCGCGCGGAAGCCCGGGCGGCGGCGCAGGATCGTGATCCAGGACAGGCCCGACTGGAACGCCTCCAGGCTGAGCCGTTCGAAGAGGGCGTCGTCGCCGTGGACCGGGCGGCCCCACTCCTCGTCGTGGTACGACACGTAGTCGGCGGTGGACAGGGCCCAGGGGCAGCGCAGGGCGCCGTCCGGCCCGGGAATCGCCGCTCCGGTGGTCATCGCCGCTCCTCCGGGCCCTCGCCCTTGTCCCGCTCCGCGTCGTGCCCGTGTGCGGCGGCGGCTCTCGCGCCGGCCAGCGCGGACTCCAGGTCGGCGATACGGGCGTCCCGCTCCGCCAGTTCCGCGGCGAGCCGGCCGAGCGCGTCGTCCACGTCGGCCATGCGGTAGCCGCGCGGGGCGAGGGGGAAGCGCAGGCTCTCCACGTCCGCGCGGCCCAGCGGGCGGTCCGCCGGGAGGGGGTCCTGGAGCCGCTCGGGAGCCGCCTCGGGCAGCGGGGCGCTCTCCCCGCCGCCCACCACGGCCAGTGTCACCGCGGCGACCACGACGGCCAGCGCGACGACCAGGAACAAGAACATCACCATCGCCTTAGGGGTCCCCACGCTCGTTACCGGACGCTGTGCCGGAAGCCGAATCTGTCAGGCTCCGATCGTGCCATGCGAGTCTGACAGTTAGGGTCACAGGCGGCCGTACTGCGGAACGTACTAGGAGAGGTCACAGCGGATGCTCAGGCTGGGCAGGCGGGAATTCGGGCCGCACGAGCCGGTGATCATGGCGATCGTGAACCGGACGCCGGACTCCTTCTACGACCAAGGAGCCACCTTCCGCGACGAGCCCGCCCTGGCGCGCGTGGAGCAGGCGGTGGCCGAGGGCGCCGCGATCATCGACATCGGCGGGGTCAAGGCCGGGCCCGGGGAAGAGGTCACGGCGCAGGAGGAGGCGCGCCGGACGGTCGGTTTCGTCGCGGAGGTACGGCGCCGGTTCCCCGATGTGCTCATCAGTGTGGACACCTGGCGGGCCGAGGTCGGCGAGGCCGTGTGCGAGGCCGGCGCGGATCTGCTGAACGACGCGTGGGGCGGGGTGGACCCGGGGCTCGCGGAGGTCGCCGCGCGGTACCGGGTGGGGCTGGTGTGCACGCACGCCGGGGGCGTGCAGCCGCGGACGCGTCCGCACCGGGTGACGTACGACGACGTCGTGGCCGACATCCTGGACGTGACCGTGGGGCTGGCCGAGCGGGCGGTCGCGCTCGGTGTGCCGCGCGAGTCGGTGCTGATCGATCCCGGGCACGACTTCGGGAAGAACACGCGGCACAGCCTGGAGGCGACGCGGCGGCTGGACGAGATGGTGGCCACGGGGTGGCCGGTGCTGGTGTCGCTGTCCAACAAGGACTTCGTCGGCGAGACGCTGGACCGGCCGGTGAAGGAGCGGCTGATCGGCACGCTGGCGACCACCGCCGTGTCCGCGTGGCTGGGGGCGCAGGTGTACCGGGTGCACGAGGTGGCCGAGACCCGGCAGGTGCTGGAGATGGTGGCGTCCATCGCCGGCCACCGGGTCCCCGCCGTGGCTCGCCGGGGCCTGGCCTGACCGGCCGGGGCCGAGGCGGGCGGACGCCCCTCCCGGCCCCGCGCAAGAGGACCTAGCGGGCCGCCTCCTTGGACACCAGGGCCACCGCCTCGTCCACGTCGTCCGTCACGTGGAACAGCCGGAGGTCCTTCTCCGATGCCTTGCCCTGGGCCACCAGGGTGTCCTTCAGCCAGGACACCAGGCCGCCCCAGTACTCGCTGCCGAACAGGACGATCGGGAACTGGGTGACCTTCTGGGTCTGGACCAGGGTCAGGGCCTCGAAGAGTTCGTCGAGGGTGCCGAGTCCGCCGGGCAGGACCACGAAGCCCTGCGCGTACTTCACGAACATCATCTTGCGGACGAAGAAGTAGCGGAAGTTGAGGCCGATGTCGACGTAGGGGTTGAGCCCCTGCTCGAAGGGAAGCTCGATGCCGAGGCCGACCGAGATGCCGCCCGCCTCGCACGCCCCCTTGTTAGCCGCCTCCATCGCTCCCGGGCCGCCGCCCGTGATGACCGCCCATCCGGCCTGCACCAGCCCCCGACCGAGCCGCACGCCCGCGTCGTACTCCGCCGAGTCCACCGGGGTCCGCGCCGAGCCGAACACGCTGATGGCGGGCGGGAGTTCGGCGAGCGTGCCGAAGCCCTCGATGAACTCCGACTGGATCCGCAGCACCCGCCAGGGGTCGGTGTGGACCCAGTCCGTGGGGGCGCGCTCGTCGAGCAGCCGCTGGTCGGTCGTGCTGGCCGTCACCTGGGCCCGCCGTCGGAGGACCGGTCCGAGCCGCTGCTCGTCCGGCGGCTGCTTCTTCCCCTCGGGGTTGCCGGTTGGCATGTGCGCTCCCTCCGCTTGCCGGTAGTTCGATCTCAGACTAGATCTACGCGGGTTACGGCGGGGGGACCTGAGCGTGTCCGGCGTGCGGTGGCGCGCCCCGCGCCCGCTACGCGGTGAGCCAGTTCCGCAGCCGTTCCTCGCCCGCGAGGATCTTCGCGGTCTCCACGCGCTCGTCCCGCTTGTGCGCCAGGTGGGGGTTGCCGGGGCCGTAGTTGACCGCGGGGATGCCGAGCGCGGAGAAGCGGGACACGTCCGTCCAGCCGTACTTGGGCCGCGGGGTCCCGCCCACCGCCTCGATGAAGGCGGCGGCGGCCGGCTGGGACAGGCCGGGGAGCGCGCCGGGGCTGTGGTCGTCCACCACGAACTCCTCCACCCCGCAGTCCGCGAACACCTCCTGGACGTGCGCGACGGCCTCCTGCTCGGTGCGGTCGGGGGCGTACCGGAAGTTGACCGTGATCACGCACTCGTCCGGGATGACGTTCCCGGCCACTCCCCCGCCGATGCCCACCGCGTTCAGTCCCTCGCGGTACTCCAGGCCGTCGATGACCGGCCGGCGCGGCTCGTAGGAGGCCAGGCGGGCCAGGACGGGGGCCGCCGCGTGGATGGCGTTGGAGCCCATCCAGCCACGCGCCGAGTGGGCCCGCTCGCCCTTCGTCCTCAGCAGCACCCGCAGGGTGCCCTGGCAGCCGCCCTCCACCTCGCCGTCGGAGGGCTCCAGCAGGACCGCGAAGTCGCCCGCCAGCCACTCCGGGTGGGCCTCGGCGACGTGCTTGAGGCCGTTGAGGTCGGCGGCGACCTCCTCGTTGTCGTAGAAGACGAAGGTCAGGTCCCGGTTGGGGGCGGGGACGGTGGCCGCGATGCGCAGCTGCACCGCCACGCCGGACTTCATGTCGCACGTGCCGCAGCCCCACAGCACCCCGTCCGGGTCGAGCCGCGAGGGCACGTTGTCCGCGATCGGCACGGTGTCGATGTGCCCCGCCAGGATGACGCGCTCGGCGCGGCCCAGGTCCGTCCGCGCGACCACGTTGTTGCCGTGGCGGTCCACCGTCAGGTGCGGCAGGGCGCGCAGCGCGGCCTCGATGGCGTCCGCGAGGGGCTTCTCGGTGCCGCTCTCGGAGGGGAAGTCCACGAGCTGCGCGGTCAGCGCGGCGGCGTCCAGCGTGAGGTCAAGCGAGGTGTCGGCCATGGTCACGACCCTAGCGCGGTGCCCGCCGGGACCGGTGCGCGCGCGGCGGCGCGGACCCGCGGACCCCGCGTGAGGGTGCCGGGGGGCTCCAGTACCTTGTACGCGTGCCAGAGCCGTCCCCCACCCGTCCCAAGCGCCGCGGGCGCCTCATCCGTTACTCCGCGGCCCTGTTGGTCCTGTGCGGCGTCGCCGCGTACCTCGTGGTGCAGTACGTCACCGGAGGCGGCGGTGCGCGCGGCTGCAAGGTGGTCTCGGCCTCGGGTGACGGGGCGTCGTACGAGTTCACGCCCGAGCAGGCGGCGAACGCGGCGACGATCGCCGCCGTCGGCACCGGGCGCGGCATGCCCGAGCGTGCCGTGACGATCGCGCTGGCGACCGCCCTCCAGGAGTCGGGGCTGCGGAACATCGAGCACGGCGACCGGGACTCGCTGGGCCTGTTCCAGCAGCGGCCCTCGCAGGGCTGGGGCACCGAGCGGCAGATCATGGACCCGGCCTACGCGGCGGGCATCTTCTACGCGCACCTGGCCAGGGTGCCGGACTACACGGACCTGCCGCTGACGGTGGCCGCGCAGCGGGTCCAGCGCAGCGGCTACCCGGAGGCCTACGCCAAGCACGAGCCGGACGCCATCCTGCTCGCGGCGGCCCTGACCGGGCGGGCGGCGGCCTCGCTGACCTGCGACGGGCGTCCGCAGCGGACGACCTCGGCGACCGGGCCGGACGCGGTGCGGGACGCGCTGGTGCGGGACTTCGGCCGGGACGCGCTCCAGGAGACCGGCGCGGTGGTGGGCGGGACGCCCGTGCCGTCACCGTCCCCGTCGCCGAGCGTGACCGCGACCGCGCACGGGCGGACGGTGACGGTCCCGGTGCCGGAGGGCACGTGGACGGACGCGACCGGGCGGGGCGAGCGGGAGCGGGGCTGGCAGCTGGCCCAGTGGGCGGTCGCCCATTCCTCGGCACTGCACATCGAGCGGGTGTCGTACGCCGGGCGGGTGTGGACGGCGGGCAGCGGCGGCGGCGAGTGGCGGACGGCCGGGTCGGACGGGGCCGGGGGCGCGGAGGGCTCCGGGGGGAAGTCCGCGGAGACGTCCGTGGGCTCGGTGCGGATCGTGGCCGGACAGTAGTACGGGCGATCACTCCGGCGGGTTGCGCGGTGCCGGGGCGCCCGGGAGTTCACGCGAAGGGCGTTCCCGTCCCGTGAACCCTTGGAAATCAAGGGCGGGAAGGATTCTGCACGCTGTCCGGCGGAAACTCTTTGCCCGTTTTTATCCACACCTGATAATGCGACGCGTTATCCATTCTTTACCTGGGGCGTCCGCAACCTTCGCGGGCTTCGAGCGGTAGTCACGGCGTCCGAGCCGGAGACGGCCCCGGACACAGACACCGTTCTCTCCCCGTCGAATGGAGCATCATGTCCCTCCCTCTGACCCGCCGGATCGCCCGTGCCGCGCTGCTCGTCGCAGCGGGAGCGGCTGCCGGGGTCGGTGCGGCCGGCTCCGCCGGAGCGGCCACGAATCTGCCGGCGGCCACCCCGAACCTGGGCGGTCTGACCGCCCTGGACGGCGCGCACGTCGGCAACGCCGTCGACGGTGCCGCGCAGAGCGTCACCACCGTCGCGGGCCACACGGGCGGCAAGGCGGTCGAGCAGGCGGTGCCGGCCGCGGGCAAGACCGGCGGCGGTGCCGTGAAGAAGGCGGCGCCGGCGGCGCAGAAGGCCGCGGGCGACGCGGCCGGGACGGCGGGCGGTGTCCTGGGCGACGCGGCCTCCGGCGCGACGAAGGGCGGGCTGCCGACGGACTCCCTCACCAAGGGCGGGCTGCCGACGTCGTCCCTGCCGACGTCCTCCCTGCCGACCAAGGGGCTGCCGCTGGGCGGCTGAGCGCCCGGCTGTGAACGCCGACGGGGTCCAGGTCTCCTCCTGGGCCCCGTCGGCCTGTGCGCCGGGCACGGGCGGGTGGGCTACGCGGTCAGGCGGGACACCGCCGCACGCACGCGTTCGTCCGTCGCCGTGAAGGCCACGCGTACGTGGTTGCCGCCGGCCTCGCCGTAGAAGTCGCCCGGGGCCACCAGGATGCCCCGGTCGGCCAGGTGGGCGACCGTGGTCCAGCAGGACTCGTCGCGGGTGGCCCAGAGGTAGAGGCTCGCCTCGCTGTGTTCGATGCGGAAGCCGTTGGCGAGGAGCGCCCCCCGCAGGGCCTCGCGGCGGGCGGCGTAGCGCTCGCGCTGCTCGTGGACGTGGGCGTCGTCGCCGAGCGCGGCCACGACCGCCGCCTGCGTCGGCGCGGAGGTCATCATGCCGCCGTGCTTGCGGATCTCCAGGAGGGGCCCCAGGACGGCCGGGTCGCCGGCGGCGAAGGCGGCGCGGTAGCCCGCAAGGTTGGACCGCTTGGACAGGGAGTGGACGGCGACGATGCCGTCGTAGGACCCGCCGTTGACGTCCGGGTGCAGGACCGAGACCGGGTCGGCCTCCCAGCCCAGCTCCAGGTAGCACTCGTCGGAGAGGACGAGGACGTCGTGGGCGCGGGCCCAGGCGACGATGTCCGTCAGCTCCTGCCGGGAGAGGACCTTGCCCGTGGGGTTGGACGGCGAGTTCAGCCACAGGAGCTTCAGGCCGGCCGGGTCCAGGTCGCGCGGGTCGTCGTAGACCTCGTGGTCGGCGCGGGCCAGGCGGGCGCCGACCTCGTAGGTGGGGTAGGCGAGGCGCGGGTAGGCGACCTTGTCGCCGGGGCCGAGGCCGAGCTGGGTCGGCAGCCAGGCCACCAGCTCCTTGGAGCCGACGATCGGCAGGACGTGGCGGTGGGTGACCCCGCGGGCGCCCAGGCGGCGCTCCAGCCAGCCGGTGATCGCGTCGCGCAGTGCGGGGGTGCCCCAGACGGTCGGGTAGCCCGGGGAGTCGGCCGCGTCGATCAGGGCCTTCTGGACCAGCTCGGGGACCGGGTCGACCGGGGTGCCGACGGAGAGGTCGACGATCCCGTCGGGGTGCGCGGCGGCCGTCTTCTTGTACGGCTCCAGCTTGTCCCAGGGGAACGTGGGAAGCCGGTCGGAGACTGCGGACACGGGAATCAGGCTCACTTTCGTACGGTGCGGCAAACGCCTCGGTCCCGTACGGCGCTGATCGGGGTGATCGGGCCGTACGGGACCGAGGCGGCGCGGCGCTGTGTGGCGGGCGGCCGCTTGGCGCTCAGACGGTCACTCGCCCTGCGGCGGCAGCGCGGCGACGAAGGGGTGATCGCGCTCGATCAGCCCCAGCTTGCTCGCGCCGCCGGGCGAGCCGAGCTCGTCGAAGAACTCGACGTTCGCCTTGTAGTAGTCCTTCCACTCCTCCGGGACGTCGTCCTCGTAGAAGATCGCCTCGACCGGGCAGACCGGCTCACAGGCACCACAGTCGACGCATTCGTCCGGGTGGATGTACAAGGACCGCTGGCCCTCGTAGATGCAGTCGACCGGGCACTCCTCGATGCACGCCTTGTCCTTGACGTCGACACAAGGCTGCGCGATGACGTAGGTCACGCTGTCGTTCCTCCTCGATAGGGCGCTGGCGGGCCTCCTCAGGCTCCGCCGCCTGGCGCGCGGGAGCGCGGCGTCGTCGATGCCCGCCCCTAGTATCTCCGTTCCGGAGCATGATCCGAACAGGAGGGGTGAACTGACCAGTGGAAATCTCGGCGAAAGGACGCCTGGAGGTCCGAATCACCCCTGCTGACGTGGGGAAACGGGTCTCTGTACGGCGGTTGGGCGAACCCGGTGGCGGACCGGAGAAGTTCACTGACACGGTGGGTGTTCTCACATCATGGGACGACGGCGTGCTCATGATCACACGGCGGGACGGCGAACGCGTCCGGATCCCGCAATCCGCGCTGGTCGCCGGGAAGGTCGTGCCCGCCGCCCCGGCGCGCCGCAGGGGGCCCGCCGCCACCTACCCGGAACTCGCGCGGGTCACCTCCCGGGCGTGGCGGCCGGTGGAGAGCGAGCGGCTGGGCGAGTGGGAGCTGCGGGCGGCGGGCGGTTTCACGCGGCGCGCCAACAGCGTGCTGCCGATCGGGGACCCCGGGCTGCCGCTCGACGCGGCCCTGGCGGCCGTACGACGGTGGTACGGCCTGCGCGGCCTGCCCGCGTACGTGCAGACCGCGACCGGTGCCGAGGGCACGCAGGAGCTGCTGTGCGCGGAGCTGGAGCGGCGCGGCTGGGTCCGGGAGGTCACCGCCGAGCTGTGGATCGGTCCGCTGGCGCCGGTCGCGGACCGGGCCGGGGGCGCGGGCGTGGTCCTGTCCCGGGCGGCGGACGAGGCGTGGCTCGGGCGGTACCAGCGCAAGGGGGTGAGCGAGGTGGCCCTGCGGGTGCTCGGGTCCGGGCCGTCGGTGTGGTTCGCCTCCGTCCCCGGCGCCGGGGAGGGCGAGCCGCCGGCGGCGATCGGGCGGTGTGTCGTGGACGGGCGGTGGGCCGGGTTCGCCGCGGTCGAGGTGGACCCCCGCCGGCGGCGGCAGGGGCTGGCCACCGAGGTCATGGCCGCGCTGGCCCGGCGCGCGCTGGAGGAGGGCGCCTCGGCGGCCTGGCTCCAGGTGGAGACGGACAACGACTCCGCCCGAGCCCTCTACCGCGCCCTCGGCTTCACCCCGCACCACGCCTACCACCATTACCGGGCCCCCGAGGAGCAGAGCCCGCCGGAGCAGCCGCCCGCCTCCACCGACCGGCCCTCGCCAGGGGACTCGTCCGAGACGGGGTCCGCGCCGCAGGACAGCCCCGGGACGGGGTCCCTGCCCGAGAACACCCCCGTGACCGGGTCCCTGCCGCAGAACAGCTCCGAGACCCGATCCCTGCCCAAGGACAGCCCCGAGACCCGATCCGTGCCGCAGAACACCGAGACACCGGGCCCAGGCGAGTGACGCGCCCGGCACCCGCCCCCGGCAAGGTGACATGCCCGGCGCCGGGACCCGCGCGAGCCACCACCCCCGCGGCCGGGCCCGCGCGGGCGACCACCCGCGCGGCTCGACCCGCACGAGCCACCACCCCGGCCACGCGAGCCACCACCCCGGCCACCCGGGCGGCTCGACCCGCGCGAGCAACCACCCCGACCACCGGACCCGCGCGAGCCACCACCCCGGCCACCGAACCCGCACGAGCCGCCACCCCGGCCACCGGACCCACCCCAGCGACGACCCCGTGCCCAGGGCGCCGCAGGCGTCCCGTCTCGGGTGGCCGTAGAACTCGCCGTGGAAGGGCATGAGGCTGGCATGAGTCATCCGTATCTGCCGCCCCCGTATCCGCCCCCTCCGGACCGCTCCGCCGAGTTGCGGCGGCGGTTCGCCGAGGAGGCCCGGTCCGAGCGGCCGGACCTGTCGGCGCTGTGTCTGCTGATCGGCGCGGAGACGGACGGCTCGCTGGACGAGGCCGGCATCGACGCCGCGCAGGCGGAGCTGGACCGGCTGGCGGGCGAGCTGCCGTACCGGCCGGGCGGGCCGCGGGCATGGGCGGAGGCCCTACGACGGCTGCTCGGCACCCGCTACGGGTTCCACGGCACTCCGGGCGACTACCAGCGGCTGGAGTCCTCCCTGCTGCACGAGGTGCTGCGGCGACGGCGCGGGCTGCCGATCCTGCTGTCGGTGGTGTGGCTGGAGGTCGCGCGCCGGGCGGGCGCCCCGGTGTACGGGGTCGCGCTGCCGGGGCACTTCGTGGTCGGGTTCGGCCCGGCGGCGGAGCAGGTGCTGGCCGATCCGTTCGACGGTGGCCGGGTGCTGACCGGAACGGACGCCGAGCTGCTGGTCGTGGGCGCCACGGGCACGCCGCTGGACCCGTCGATGCTGGAGCCGGCGGCGCCCCTGGAGGTCGTCCAGCGGATCCTCAACAACATCCGGGCGTGGGCGGCGGCCCGGCCGGAACGGTCGGACGTCGCGCTCAGAGCCGTGGAGCTGGCGCTGCTCATCCCCTCGCATCCGGCACGGCTGCGCTACGAGCGCGGGCAACTGCTGGTGCAGCGCGGCGAGTTCGTCGCGGGCGCCGAGGAGCTACAGCACTACGCCGACCTGATCGAGGTGGTGGACGAGTCGGCGGCCCAGAAGGTCCGGCAGGAGGCGCGCACGGCGAGGTCCAAGCTCAACTGAGGCGGCCCCTCACAGCCAGCCCTTGTCCCGGGCGATCCGTACCGCCTCCGCCCGGTTCCGCGCGGCCAGTTTCTGGATGGCGGTCGACAGGTAGTTGCGGACCGTGCCCTGGGACAGGTGGAGTGCCTGGGCGAGTTCGGCGTTGGTGGAGCCGTCGGCCGCCGCGCGCAGCACCTCGCGTTCGCGCTCGGTGAGCGGGTTGGCGCCCTCGGCGAGCGCGGCGGCGGCCAGCGTGGGGTCGATGACCCGCTCGCCGGCCAGCACCTTGCGGATCGCCTCGGCGAGCTGTGCGGCCGGGGCGTCCTTGACGAGGAAGGCGTCGGCGCCCGCCTCCATGGCGCTGCGCAGGTAGCCGGGGCGTCCGAAGGTGGTCAGGACGACCAGCTTGACCTGCGGATGCTCCCGGTGCACCCGGGCCGCGGCCTCGATGCCGGTGCAGCCCGGCATCTCGATGTCGAGCAGCGCGACGTCCACGCCGTGCGCGCCGACGGCCGCGAGCACCTCGTCACCGCGCGCCACCTGGGCGACGACCTCGATGTCGTCCTCCAGGCCGAGCAGTGCGGCCAGCGCCTCGCGGACCATCGACTGGTCCTCGGCGAGAAGGACCTTGATCATGCTCGTCATGCCCCGGATCCTACGTCCGCCCCGGTGGCCGTGGGCACGCGGGCGACGAGCCGGAAGCCGTGCTTGACCCGGCCCGCCTCCAGGGTGCCGCCGGCCTTCTCCAGGCGCTCGGTCAGCCCGGTCAGCCCGTTGCCGGGCCCCTTCCCGGAGCCCCCGCTCCCGCTGTCCTCGACGGAGAGTTCGAGCACCGGCCCGTCCAGGGTCTGCCGGCGCAGCAGCCCCACGACGCAGCGGTCGGCGCCGCTGTGCCGGACCACGTTGGTGACCGCCTCGCGCAGTGCCCAGGCCAGCGCGGACTCGGCCTCCTCGGGCACCCCGGCGAGGTCGGGTTCGGCGGGCACCTCGGCGGTGACCCCGGCCGCCGCCAGGGCGACCTGGGCTCCGGCGAGTTCGGCGGCAAGCCGGGGCCGCCGGTAGCCGGTGACGGCCTCCCGGACGTCGACCAGGGCCTGCCGGCTGACCTGCTCGATGTCGGCGACCTGCTGGGCGGCCTTGTCGGGGTGGCCGGGCAGCATGCGGCCGGCCAGCTCGCTCTTCAGCGTGATCAGCGACAGCGAGTGGCCGAGCAGGTCGTGCAGGTCGCGGGCGAGGCGGAGCCGCTCCTCGTTGGCGGCGAGCTGGGCGACGGTCGCCCGCGCCTTGCGCAACTCGATGGTGGTGCGCACCAGTTGCCCCACGCCGACCATGGCGAACCCGATCAGCACGACGAGGAGCAGCAGGCCACGGGCCTCCTTCTCGTTCGAGTGCAGCCCGACGAGGTACATCAGCGCGGCCGTCGCCGGGATCGCCCAGTACGAGGCCCGGACCGGCAGGGTGGCCCCGCACGCCACCGACAGGTAGACGAAGAGGCCGAGCCAGGCGCTGCCGAGGGTGTAGGCGAGCACGGGGGCCAGGACGGCCAGGACCACGAGGAGGCCGACGACGGTGCGGGGCGCGAAGGGCCGGCCCACGTTGCGGAAGACCAGCGCCAGGTAGACCCCGACGAACGCGGCGAGGCCCAGGGCGCCGGCGAGGGTGGCGCGCGCGGTGTGGTGGCCGCCCACCAGGTCGTCGACGGGGGAGCTGAGGAAGACCAGCCACACGCCGATCCACAGCACCTTGGTCAGCACGTCACGCCGGGTGCGGGGGCCCTGGCCCAGCCGCACCTGGTGTTCCGGCCACTTCTCGCGGGTCAGGTGGTCTTCCGTCATCGCGCTCACGCCTTCAGCGTGTCCTTCCGGTACAGCCAGGCCGCGCCGCCCGCGAAGAGGACGAAGTAGACGGCGAGGACGGCGATGTCCGCCGCGTGCGGGGCCTGGCTCTGCTCGATCGCCCGTCCCAGGGCAGCGTACGCGTGTGTGGGGAGCCACTTGGCGATGTCCTGGAGGACCTGCGGGAATGTCGTGGACGGCATCCACAGGCCGCCGAGGATCGACAGGCCGAAGTAGACGATCATCGTGATCGGGCGGACCGCGTCCCCGGAGGCGAGGTAGCCGAGGGCGACGCCGAGCGCGGCGAACACGAGGCTGCCGGCCCAGATGACCCCGGTGAGGGCGAGCCACTGCCAGGCGTCCAGGCGTACGTCCTTGATGCCGGCGGCGACGGCGAACACGACGACGATGGCCGGCAGGCTCACCACGGCGGCGCTCGCGGTCTTGGCGAGGACGTAGCCCCGGCCTGGCAGCGGGGTGAGCCGCAGCTGTCGTACCCAGCCGTTCTCGCGTTCCTTGGCGATGCGCTCGCTGTTGCCCATCAGGACGGCGGTCAGGGCGCCGAAGGAGGCCATGGAGACCATCAGGTAGGTGGCGACGGTCAGGCCGCTGCCGTCGACCCGCTCGGCCGAGCCGGCGCTGCTGGAGAAGATCAGGTAGATGATCGAGGGGTAGAGCACCGAGAAGAACAGGAACTTCCTGTTGCGCAGGGCGCGGGCCAGTTCGAGCTTGATGAGGGCGTTCACGACTGCTTGGCCTCCTCGGCCTCCGTGATGGCGACGAAGGCCTGCTCCAGACCGAGCCCGGCGACTTCGAGATTGCGGGGGTAGACGCCGAGGCCGTACAGCGCGTGCACGGTCGCGTCGGCGTCGGCGGACTGGATGCGTACGGTCTGGCCCGAGACGTCGATCGAGGTGAGGAACGGCAGCCCGCGCAGGGCGCTCTCGTCGATGTCACCGGTGAGGTCGAAGGAGATCCGCCGGGCGCCCGCGCTGGCCTTGATCTCGGCGGCGGTGCCGTCGGCGAGGAGCCGGCCCCGGTGCAGCACCAGGACCCGGTCCGCGATGGCGTCGGCCTCCTCCAGGTAGTGGGTGGCGAAGAGGACCGTGCGGCCCTGGCCGGCCTGTTCCCGCATGGTGGCCCAGAAGGCCTGGCGGGCGGAGACGTCCATGCCGGTGGTCGGCTCGTCCAGGATGATCAGATCGCTGTCGCCGGCGGTGGCGAGGGCGAAGCGGACCCGCTGCGCCTGGCCGCCGGAGAGCTTGTCGACCTTGCGGTCGGCGATCTGGGCGATGCCCGCGCGGGCCAGCACGTCGGAGACCGGGTACGGCCGCGGGTGCAGGGAGCAGGCCAGCTTCACGAGTTCGGCGACGGTGACCCCGTCCATCAGGCCGCCGCTCTGCAGCATCGCCCCGACCCGGCCGGCGACGATCGCCTCGCGCGGGCTGGTGCCGAACAGGCTCACCGTGCCGCTGTCGGTCTGCTTGAGCCCGAGGAGCAGGTCCAGGGTGGTGGACTTGCCGGCCCCGTTCGGGCCGAGGAGGGCGACGGTCTCGCCCGGGTACAGCCGGAGCGAGAGGCCGTCGACGGCCCGCACGCTCCCGTACGTCTTGGTCACCTGGTCGAAGCCGACCACCGGGGTGGTGGTGGCCGGTGCCGCTGTCGTCGTCATGCCGTCCATGCTGGCGGCGGGGGCCCGGTGCCGGGCAGTGCCCAGGGTCCTGAGTGCCGCATGACAGATGTCACGCGGATCAGGTGACGGACACGGCGAGGGGGCGCCCCCGCGCCGGGAGCGCCCCCTGGGAACGGCCCGCTAGCTCGGGTTGGTGTCGATGACCCCGACCCGCTCCGCCTCCGTCTTGCCCCGCAGGGCCTTGCGCAGCGCGGCGACCACGTCCTGCGGCAGGACACCGCGCTTGCCGGTCGCGGTCTGGATCTGTACGCCGTCGAAGGTGCTGCCGTAGGCCTCCTTGAGCGCGTCGAGGTCGTACGTGTCCACGAGCTTGCCGTCCACGGCCTTGAAGCCGAGGATCTTCGGCAGTGACACCGGGCCGAACCGGATGCTGTGGGCCGCGTCGGTCTGCACCCGCACGATGCCGGACATCGCGGGCTTCGCGAAGTCGTTCATCACGCGGTCCACCTCGGCGTTCGACACCGTCGGCTGCTTGATGGTGGTCGGCACGGTGACCGGGGACGTGCTGCCCGTCTCCACCAGCGTGCGGTACGCCTGTTCGACCGCCGTGGTCGAGCGGCCGGCGTCGATGGCCTTGCCCGCCTTGCCGTAGACCGCCACGGCCTTGCCGCCCGGCTCGAACTTGATGGTGCCGTCCGTGGCCGAGCCCGCGCCGCCGCCGGCCTGCTGGAGAGCGGCCTGGAGCTTCTCCTCGTCCACCGGCATGGCCGGCTGGACGACGCGCTTCTGCCCGAAGAGGGAGCCGACGACGTGGACCGGGTTGTAGTCGCTCTTCGCGGCCTCGCTCACCGTGGCCTGGTAGTCGAACTGGAGACCGGCGTTCTCCGGCGTGAGGGTGACCGTCTTGCCGCCGACGGCCAGCTTCAGCGGCTTGTTCACCCGGCTGCCGAAGGCCTCGTCCAGCTTCTTGACGGCGTCGTCGCGGGTGCCGCCGCCGATGTCGACACCGAGCACGGTGGTGCCCTTGGGCACGTCGGTGTGGTTCATCAGCAGTCCGGCGCCGTAGGCACCGCCCGCCACGACGAACACGCCGACGACGAGCAGCATCAGCTTGCTGCGGCCCTTCTTCTTCGGCTTGCCCGCCGCCTTGGGCGCGGCGGCCTGCGCGGGCTTGGGCGCCGCGGGCGCCGCCGGCCCGCCGGGCTGGGTGCCGAACGGGGGGTTGCCGGCGTTCGGGACGACCGGGATGCCGCTGGTGACGGTGTGTCCGGAGACGTTGTCGGCGGACGGGGAGCGGTATCCGGGCGTGCCCGGCTCCGGGGCCGGCTTCTGCGGGGTGAGGATCGCGGTGTCGTCGCTGAGTCCGCCGCCGGGCCGGCCGGCACCGCCGGGGGCGTCCAGGTCGGCGATGTCGGAGAGGGCGCTGCGCGCGGGCGAGGTGCCCTGGCCGCCGAAGCCGGCGCCCGCCGGGCCGTCGAAGGGCTCGCCGGGTCCCATGCCGACGCCGCCGGCGGCCGGCGGGACGAGGGTGCCGTCGCCGGTCACCGGCCCGCTGGTGGGGCCGGCCGGCCCGCCCTGGGGACCACCGGGGCCGCCGTGGCCACCGGGGCCGTCGAAGCCGCTGGCGCCACCGGGACCGCCGTTCCCGCGGGCACCGCCCGCGGCACCGCCGTAGCCGTCGTGCCCGCCGGCGAAACCGTCGTGGCCGCCGGCCCCGGCCGCACCCGCGCCGTAGCCGTCCTGGCCGCCGGCGCCCGCGGTGCCGAAGCCGTCGTGGGCGTTCGCCCCCGCGGCCCCGCCGGCGAAGCCGTCGTGGCCGCCGGCGCCCGCCGTGCCCGTGCCGAAGTCGTCCTGGCCGCCGTTCTCCGAGAAGTACGGCAGGTCGTCGCGGCGGGGCTCGTCGGGGCCGGTGGATCCGGGGCGGGAGCCGCCGCCCCGGGCGCCCGCGGTCAGGGCCTCGGTCACGTCGAAGGAGCCGGTGCCCCCGCCGTGTCCCGGGGCGACCGGGCCGCCGGTGGCGCCGGGCAGGCCCTTGCCGTTCGTACCGCCGGGGCGGGGACCGCCCGGCACGCTCATGGAGCCGACCACACCACCGGGGCGCGCACCGGTGGTACCGGACGCGCCCGGAGCTCCCGGACCACCCGAACGGGCTCCCGGCACGCCGGAGGAGGTACCGGCGGCGGTGGAACCGCCGGGCATCCCGGCGCCGTTCGTGCCGCCACCGCCCGGACCGCCCTTGGGCGCGCCGGACTTGCGCGGCGCGAACCAGTCGCTGGTCTTCTCCTCCGCCTGGGCGGCGGGCTCGGCCGGGGGCTCGGCGGCGCCGGCGGAGGGCCGGTCGGCCGCGGGCCGCGGCTCGGCGGCCGGCGCCTCCTCCCCGGCGCCCTCGCCGTCCCCGACGGGCTTGCGCACGACGACCGGCGGGATGGGCCGGGACCCGGGGATGTTGATCCGGATCCGGGTCGTCAGCGTGGTCTCGGTCTTCTTCTCCTCCGGCCGCGTGCCCGAACGGCCCGCGCCCGTACCGTCGTCGGAAGCCATGGGGGTCCCGTACGGCGGCGTGCCGGAGGGGTATGCGGCTCCGCCGCGCCCGTTGGGCCCGGAGGACGGAGTGTCAGTTTCACGACTCAAGGCAGGTTCTCCCGGTTGGCTCCGCCGCCCGTTTCGACCTCAGCTGGGGGGACCCCCTGTTCGAGCGCAGTCGAGAACTTGGGGGAGGCTCGGCGGCGCGCACCACCATACTGGCCGCTTCTGGCGCGTTTCCCACGACCGCCGGGGAAACCAACACCGGACTCGCACGTGCGCGGCACGGCGAAGTGGTACGTCACTTGCCAAGTCGGGCGGGACCGCCCCGCGGTTGCCGTCCCGCGCCGACGGTGGCGCAGATCACAGCGAGGGCCATGCCGCCGAGCAGGTACAGATAGGAGCTGCCGCCCGCGCCGAAGAGGTAGTCGCCCTCCGGGCGCGTGGTGGTGAGCAGGATGACGGCGACGACCCAGCCCGCCGCCGGCGCGACCGCCCCGCCCCGGCCGCCGGTGGCGTACGCGCCGCCGAGGAAGAGTCCTGCGGCCCCCGCGAGGGCGAGCAGCAGTCCTCCGGGGAACCAGGCGGCCTGCACGAGGGCCCCGGCGAGGCCCGTGACGGCGCCGAGCAGGAACAGGCCGACGAGGGCGGCGGCCCGTCCGGCGGAGGGCGGGCGCAGCGGCTGGGCCAGCAGGGAGCCGTTTCCGCTGTCGCTCACGGCGCCTCCCCGAGGTCGAGGCCGGCGAACAGGTCGGTCTCCCCGCGCTCCCCCGGCCCGCGCACCAACTCGTAGTACTCGGTGGTGAACAGCGGCTGGGCGAGTTCGTTGGAGAGCGCGAAGTACGGCTCGGCCACCTCGATCTGGGTGGCGTGGGCGCGCATCGCGGCGGCCTTGGCGGCGGCGTACGCGGTGCCGTCGACCGTGGTGGTGATCCGCTCGTCGGCCACCACTCCGGGTACGTCGTCCACGGCGGCGCTCTTGTCGAACGGCAGTGCGGACAATTCGTCCTGGAGGCGGGCGAAGGCGGCCTCGGCGACGGCCCGCGGGACGCGGTTCCAGTACACCTTGGCGATCCGGTGGCCGCGTTCGGC
The DNA here is from genome assembly GCF_040609555.1 of Streptomyces sp. NPDC004658. Taxonomy (NCBI): domain Bacteria; kingdom Bacillati; phylum Actinomycetota; class Actinomycetes; order Kitasatosporales; family Streptomycetaceae; genus Streptomyces; species Streptomyces sp. NPDC004658. Next base: position 3,648 of record NZ_JBEXKG010000118.1, on the reverse strand, counting down.
CGCGAGGTCGACCGCGCGCATGGCGACGCGGTGGGCCTGGATGTGGTCCGGGTGGCCGTAGCCGCCGTTGTCGTCGTACGTCACGAGGACCTGGGGGCGGACCTCCAGGATCACCTCGGCGAGCCTCCCGGCGGCCTCGTCGACGTCGGCCTGCCAGAAGCAGCCGGGGTCGTCGTTGTCGGCGAGGCCCATCATCCCGGAGTCGCCGTACCGCCCGGCGCCGCCGAGCAGCCGGGCGTCCGTGACGCCGAGCGCGGAGACGGCCGCGGCCAGCTCGCCGCGCCGGTGCGCGCCCAGCGCGGCGCCCGTCAGATGCCGCAGCTCCGGCGGGATGACCTCGCCCCGCTCCCCCAGGGTGCAGGTGACCAGGGTCACGTGGGCACCCTCGGCCGCGTACCTGGCCATGGTCGCGCCGTTGTTGATCGACTCGTCGTCCGGGTGCGCGTGCACCAGGAGGAGACGCCGGGAGGGCAGTTCCGTCATGACCACCACCCTACGAGGTCCCCGTGCCCGTCCCCGCGACGCCGGCCGTCAGAACTTGATGCTGCCGATCATGCTGGCGACGTTGGTCGTCAGCTCGCTGATCGTGGGAGCGACGGTCGAGGAGGCGAGATAGAAGCCGAGCAGGATGCAGACGACCGCGTGGCCGCCCTTCAGCCCTGACTTCTTGATCAACAGGAAGACGATGATCGCCAGCAGCACCACCGCCGAAATCGAGAGTGCCACGGCGGCTCACCTCCAAAGATCCCAGGGACGCGGGTTCTAGATCAGTAGAGCAAATCCATGCAGACGCCAGCAGGTTCATACCCACTCTGCGGTAGTGATCATAACTATCCGTGCTCGCGCATCGGTCGGCGCACAGCCGCACAAGGGGGCGCATGGCCAATATGGTCGGGGTATGACGACCGAGGCTGACTCCTTCCCCCGTCGGCACGCCCGGACCCAGCGGTTCACGCTCGGCGCGCCGCGTGCGTTCACCGTGGCACCCGACGGTTCGCGTGTCGCGTTCCTGCGTTCCGGTTCGGGCTCCGACCGGGCCAACTCCCTGTGGGTACTGGATCTTCCGGGGGGTGCGGAGCGCCTGGCGGCCGATCCGCGCGCACTCCTCCAGGGCGCCGCCGAGGAACTGTCGGCCGAGGAGCGGGCGCGCCGCGAGCGCAGCCGCGAGGGCGGCGCCGGCATCATCGGCTACGCCACCGACGGCGCCCTGGAGTTGGCGTCTTTCGCCTTGTCAGGGCGGCTTTTCACGGCGGAGCTGCGCGCCGGGACGGCACGTGAACTCCCCGTCCCCGGACCGGTGATCGACCCGCGCCCGTCCCCCGACGGCCGGCACGTCGCGTACGTCGCCCGGGGCGCGCTGCGGGTGGTGGGCGCCGAGGGGAACGACGACCGCGCGCTGGCCGAGCCGGAGTCGGCGGACGTCTCCTACGGCCTCGCGGAGTTCATCGCCGCCGAGGAGATGGCGCGTTCGCGGGGCTTCTGGTGGGCTCCGGGGTCGGACCGGCTGCTCGTGGCGCGCGTGGACGACACGCCGGTACGGCGGTGGTGGATCTCGGATCCGGCCCACCCGGAGCGCGAGCCCGCCGGCATCCGGTACCCGGCCGCGGGCACCCCGAACGCGGACGTCCGCCTGTTCGTGTGCGGGCTGGACGGGACGCGCACGGAGGTGGTCTGGGACCGGACGCGCTATCCGTATCTGGCGCGTGTGCACTGGTCAGAGGCGGGTGCGCCGCTGGTGCTGGTGCAGGCGCGGGATCAGCGCAGCCAGCTGTACCTGGCGGTGGACCCGGATTCCGGGGCCACGCGGATGGTGCACGCCGATGAAGATCCAACTTGGCTGGAATTGTTCGCCGGTGTGCCCTGCTGGAACCCCTCCGGGCAGCTCGTCCGTATCGCGGACGAGGGGGGCGCACGGGTTCTGGCGGTTGGCGAACGCCCCCTGACCAGCGGTCAGTTGCATCTGCGCGCGGTCCTGGACGTGGGTGCGGACGACGTACTGGTTTCCGCCTCTTCCGGTCCGGAGGCCGAGGCGCCGGAAATTGGCGAAGTCCATGTGTACCGGGTGAACGAGCTGGGCGTGGAGCGCCTGTCGCAGGAACCCGGTGTGCACTCGGCGGTGCGCTCCGGGAACGTGACCGTCCTCGTGTCCGCCGCGCTGGACCGGCCGGGTGCCCGGGTGCAGGTGCTGTGTGACGGAAAACCGACGGCCACTGTCCGGTCTTACGCCGAAGATCCTGGTTTGTCCCCCCGCGTGACGCTCACGCAGGGGGGCGCACGCCGAATTCCGTGCGCCGTGCTTATGCCACGGGACTACCACGGTGACACTCCCCTGCCGGTCCTCCTGGACCCCTACGGCGGTCCGCACGGCCAGCGGGTGGTCGCCGCGCACAACGCCCACCTCACCTCCCAGTGGTTCGCCGACCAGGGCTTCGCGGTGGTCGTCGCCGACGGCCGGGGCACCCCGGGGCGCTCGCCGGCCTGGGAGAAGTCGATCCGGGACGACGTGGCGGCGGTCGTCCTCCAGGACCAGGTCGACGCCCTGCACGCGCTCGCCGAGCGGTACCCGCTGGACCTCACCCGGGTGGCCATCCGGGGCTGGTCCTTCGGCGGCTACCTGGCGGCGCTGGCGGTGCTGCGCCGCCCCGACGTCTTCCACGCGGCGGTGGTCGGCGCGCCGGTCACCGACCTCAGGCTGTACGACACCCACTACCAGGAGCGCTATCTCGGCGACCCGGGCGAGCAGCCGGAGGTCTACCGGCGCAACTCGGTGATCGACGACGCGGGGCTGGTCGACCCCGCCGAGCCGCACCGCCCGATGCTGGTCATCCACGGGCTGGCGGACGACAACGTGGTCGTCGCCCACTCTCTGCGCCTCTCCTCCGCGCTGCTGGCCGCGGGCCGCCCGCACGAGGTGCTGCCGCTGTCCGGGGTGACCCACATGACCCCGCAGGAGACGGTCGCGGAGAACCTGCTCCTGCTCCAGCTGGACTTCCTCCGGCGCTCCCTCCCCCAGCCGGACGGGTCCCGGTGAACGTGAACCTCGTTAACACATAGGCAACTTGACGGAAGCGGTACCGATATACGGACACGGGAGCCTGAAGAACGTACGGCCGTGCGGGTGCCGTGAGCGGGCCGGGGTGCGCCATGTCACCCCGGCCCGTTGCCGTTCAGCCGGGACTCCTCCGGCGGCACCACCTGTTTCTCCTCCGCGAAGTGGCAGGCCGAGGCGTGCGCGGCGGGACCGGCCGCGTCACGGAAGGCCGCCGGCACGGCCAGCGCGGGGACCTCCACGGCGCAGCGTTGCTGTGCTTTCCAGCAGCGGGTGCGGAAGCGACAGCCGGAGGGGATGTTCGTGGGTGAGGGGACGTCGCCGGTGAGGATGATGCGTTCGCGGTGTTCGCGGGCGTCGGGGTCGGGGACGGGGACGGCGGAGAGCAGCGCCTGGGTGTAGGGGTGGGTGGGGTGGTCGTAGATCTCGGTGTCGCTGCCGGTCTCGACGATGCGGCCCAGGTACATGACGGCGATGCGGTCGGAGATGTGGCGGACGACGGACAGGTCGTGGGCGATGAAGAGGTAGGAGAGGTGGAAGTCGCTCTGGAGGCGGTGGAGGAGGTTGATGACCTGGGCCTGGACGGAGACGTCGAGGGC
>NZ_JBEXKG010000117.1:0-24744 GCF_040609555.1 Streptomyces sp. NPDC004658 | reverse complement strand
CCGGCCCGTGGTCCGGGCGAGCCGCCACGGCCGCCAGGCCGGCTTCCTGTCTCGGTCCCGGCCCCCTGGGTGAACCGGGACCCGCCCGCCGGCGGCGGTCCGGTGTCTGTCCGCGGCGAACCGCCACTCCCGCGCCGGCTCGCGGTCCGGGCGAGCCGCCACGGCCGCCAGGCCGGCTTCCTGTCTCGCGGACGGGCGCGACGATCAAGGAGCCGTCCGGAAGTGACCACGTCCACATCGGCCGCAACCTGGGGGACACGCCGCTCGTCCTCGACGTGCTGTACGTACTGCCGCACGGCTCCCCCGGTCCCGGCACCCTGGGCGAACCGGCTACCTGCCCACCCGCCCGCCGGCGGCGGTCCGGGGTCTGTTCGCCGCGAACGGCCACCCCCGCGCCTACCGTCCAGTAATATCCGGCGGCAGGACACCGAAGGAGGTACCGTGCCACGGTCCCCACGCTCACCCCTGCTGCTCGCCGGTCTGCTGGCGGCGGCGGGAGCGGCCCACTTCGCCGTTCCGCGGCAGTTCGACGCGATCGTGCCCCGTGCGCTGCCGGGCCCGCCCAGGGCCTGGACGTACGGGAGCGGGGCCGTCGAGCTGGCCCTCGCGGCCGGGATCGCGGCGCCCCGCACCCGCGCGCTCGCCGCGAAGGCGGCGGCCGCCTTCTTCGTCGGCGTGTTCCCGGCCAACGTCCAGATGGCCGTGGACTGGCGCGACCGGCCCGCACCGCTCAGGGCGGCGGCCCTCGCCCGGCTGCCCCTCCAGCTGCCGCTGGTGCTGTGGGCGCGCGGCGTCGCCCGGGACGGGGAGGGGCGGTCATGACCGAGCGCGTCGAGATCGGGACCAAGGCCGAGGACTTCGCCCTGCCGGACGAGACCGGCACCACCCGCCGGCTCACCGAGCTGCTGGCCGACGGCCCGGTCGTCCTCTTCTTCTACCCCGCCGCCCTCACCCCCGGCTGCACCGCCGAGGCCTGCCACTTCCGTGACCTCGCCGCCGAGTTCGCCGCCGTCGGGGCCCGGCCCGTCGGGATCAGCGGGGACACGGTCGACAAGCAGCAGGAGTTCGCCGGCCGGCACGGCCTCGGCATGCCGCTCCTGTCCGACGCGGACGGCACGGTCCGTGAGCGGTTCGGCGTCAAGCGCGGTTTCTCCCTGGCCCCGACCAAGCGCGTCACCTTCGTGATCGCCCAGGACCGTACCGTGCTGGAGATCGTCCGCAGCGAACTGCGCATGAACACCCACGCCGACCGGGCCCTCGCCGCCCTCCGCGCCCACCAGGGCTGAAGCGGACACCCTCGCCGCTTGATGCCCGGGGACAATCGGATCATCCTGGGGCATATGGAAGATGTCGCCGCCGTGGCGGTCATCGACGCGCACGGCACGGTGACCGGGTGGACGGAGGGCGCGCGGATGCTCACCGGCCACCCGGCCGACGAGGTCGTGGGCCGGCCGGCCGCGGATCTGCTGGCCGAGGACGTCCCCGGCGGCATCCTCACCGCCCGCGCCGGTCCGGTCGCCCTGCGCCACCGGGACGGGCACCGCCTCGTGCTGCCCCTCACCGTCTGCCCGCTCGCCGGCGCCGCCGGACAGCCCGCCGGCTACGTCGTCACGGCCCTGCCCCCCGGTACCACCCTGGCCGCCCAGGCCTTCGAGCAGGCGTCCATGTCGATGTCGGTCTTCGACCTCCGCCAGCGCTACCTGCGGGTCAACGCCGCCGCCTGCCATCTGATGGGCGTCCCCGAGGAGGCACTGCTCGGCCGGTCCTTCGAGGACACCGTCGAGGACGCCGAGCACCACCGCGGCTTCCTCGCCCATCTGCGCGAGGTCGCCGACACCGGCCGGCCCGTCCGCTACGAGAGCTACACCAGCGCCCCCGCCCTCAACCAGAAACACGCCTGGAGCATCGAGATGTGGCCGCTGCGCGACGGCTCCGGCGAACCGACCGCGGTCGCGCTCGCCGCGCTCGACAGCAGCGAGCAGTACTGGGCCCGGCGCCGCCTCGCCCTGCTGAACGAGGCCGCGACCCGCGTCGGCACCACCCTGGACGTGGTCGGCACGGCCGAGGAGATGATCGAACTGCTGGTCCCGCAGTACGCGGACTTCGCCAGCGTCGACCTGCTCGACTGGGTGCTCGGCGCCGACGAACCGCCCACGCTGCCGGACGGCGGAGTCGTCCTGCGCCGCGTCGCCCACGGCTCCCGCACCCCGGGCAACCCCGCGGCCGCCCTGCGCCTCGGCGAGACCGACGTCTACCAGCCGACCTCCCCGCCCGCCCGCGCGCTGCACGAGAGCCGCGCTGTGCTCAGCCAGGCCGGCGAGCCCGATTTCGTCCAGTGGCTGGCGGAACGCAACGCGCGCTCGCCCGGGGGCCGCTCCTTCCGGCAGGGGGCCCACTCCATGATCGCGGTGCCGCTGCGGGCCCGCGGCACCACCCTGGGCGTCGCGGTCTGCGTCCGCATGGGCCACCCGGACGACTACGGCCCCGACGACGCCGTCTTCGCCGAGGAACTCGCCAGCCGCGCCGCCGTCTGCATCGACAACGCCCGCCGCTTCACCCGCGAACGCTCCACCGCCCTCACCCTCCAGCACAGCCTGCTCCCGCGCGGCCTGCCCGGGCAGGCCGCGGTCGACGTCGCCCACCGCTACCTGCCGAGCGGATCGCTGGCCGGGATCGGCGGCGACTGGTTCGACGTGATCCCGCTCTCCGGCGGCCGGGTCGCCCTGGTCGTGGGCGACGTCGTCGGCCACGGGATCCAGTCCTCCGCCACCATGGGCCGGCTGCGCACGGCCGTCCGCACCCTCGCCGACGTCGACCTGCCGCCCGACGAACTCCTCACCCACCTCGACGACCTGGTCACCCACCTCGCCGCCGACGGCAGCGGTGAAGAGGTCGCCGAACTCGGCGCGACCTGCCTGTACGCGGTCTACGACCCGATCTCCCGCCGGCTCGCCGTGGCCGCCGCCGGCCACCCCGCCCCGGCCGTCCTCCTGCCCGGCGGCACCGTGGAGTTCCTCCCCGTCACGGCGGGGCCGCCGCTCGGCGTCGGCGGGCTGCCGTTCGAGGCGACGGAGCGGGAACTACCCGAGGGCTCGGTCGTCGCCCTCTACACCGACGGCCTGATCGAGGACCGCGACCGGGACCTGGACAGCGCCACCGAGGAACTGCGCCGTGCCCTGACCGCGCCCGCCGCCTCCCTCGAAGCCCTCGCCGACGACGTCCTGAAGGCCGTCCTGCCCGATCAGCCCGGCGACGACGTCGCCCTGCTCCTCGTACGCACCCGGGCCCTGGGCGCCGACCGGGTCGCCACCTGGAACGTGCCGCCCGACCCCGCCCACGTCGCCGTCCTCAGGCAGGCGGCCACCGAGCAACTGACCGCCTGGGGGCTGGCGGAGACCGCCTTCGTCACCGAACTCGTCGTCAGTGAACTCGTCACCAACGCCATCCGCTACGGCGAACCGCCCATCCAGCTCCGCCTGATCCGCGACCGCGCCCTCATCTGCGAGGTCTCCGACGCCAGTTCCACCTCCCCGCACCTGCGCCGGGCGCACGCCTACGACGAGGGCGGCCGGGGACTGCTGCTCGTCGCCCAGCTCACCCAGCGCTGGGGCAGCCGGCAGACGGTCCTGGGCAAGACCATCTGGGCCGAACAGCCCCTGCCCGGAGACTGATCACTGGAACGGGCAGCCGGGGTTCGGGGCCTCCCGCGAGAACGGGGAGCCGTGCGGCAGTACGTACAGCACGTCGAGGACGAGCGGCGTGTCCCCCAGGTTGCGGCCGATGTGGACGTGGTCGCTTCCGGACGGCTCCTTGATCGTCGCGCCCGTCCGGTACACGCCGTCCGAGGTGCACGTGGCGTCGAAGTGGCTCAGGGTGCCCTGCTTGACGACGCCGTACAGCGGGCCGTCGTGGTAGTGCCAGCCGGTGCTCTGGCCCGGCGGGACCGTGATCTCGCGCAGGGTGTAGTCGGTGCCGCCGACGGTGGTCTGCGCGAGGATCCGGGCGGTCACACCGGGCCCCGCCGGGGTCGCCCCGGCGGGGCCGCAGGTCACGAGGGCGGCGGCGGTCACCGCGCCGACGACGGTGGTACGGAGTGCGGTGCGCATGCGGGGGCCTCCAGGGGCGCGAGCGGACACCGCCCGAACATAGAGGCCGTGAGGGCGGGTCGGGGCCGGAACCCGGTGATCCGCATTTCCGCGCCCGCGCGCTCCCCCCCCGGGCCGTCACTCCCGACGGCGTGGCTCCGCCGGTGTCACTCCTGACCGGCAGCGGCGGCGACCTGGGCCAGGGTGCGCCCGCTGCGCACCGAGCGGGCCCGCCGGGGATCGGGAGTGCCGTGCCCGTCCGCCCGCGCCGGCCCCTTGCGCACCAGCAGCCAGGCCTCCTCCTCGTCCGCGCCGGCGCGGAAGCGGGTGAGGGCGTACTCGCCGCGCAGCTTCGCGCCGTGCAGCCGGAAGGTGGCGTGCCCCCGCTCCAGGGACTCCGCGAAGTCCACCGGGCGCCCCCGGCGGTCGTGGCTGAGCGGCTCGTAGGTCCCGCGGTCCCACACGATCACGGTGCCGCCGCCGTACTCGCCCTTCGGGATGACCCCTTCGAAGTCCTCGTACTCCAGCGGGTGGTCCTCGGTCGGCACCGCCAGCCGCTTGTCACCGGGGTCGGTGGACGGGCCCTTGGGTACCGACCAGGACTTCAGGACGCCGTCGACCTGGAGCCGGAAGTCGAAGTGCATCCGCCGCGCGTCGTGGATCTGCACCACGAACCGGGGTTCCTCGCCCCGCGTCCGGCCGGCCCGCCCCGACGGCTCACGGGTCCGCTCGAAGTCGCGCTTGCCGCGGTACGTCCGCAGCCGGTCTTCCGCCGCCACCTCCGGCTCCTCTCCCACGACGCCTGCGACCGCCTCACGGCCACCGGGTACCCCGCCCCCGTCCGCTCAGCCCGCGATGCCGTTCAGCTCGGTCATCGCGTCGTCCGGCAGCGCCAGGCCCGCCGCGGCGATGTTCTCCCGCAGGTGCTCGGGGGAGGAGGTGCCGGGGATGAGCGCGATGTTCGGCGAGCGGCGCAGCAGCCAGGCCAGCGCCACCTGCTGCGGCGACGCCTCCAGCCGGGCGGCCACCTTCGCCAGCGTGTCGGACTGGAGCGGGGTGAACCCGCCGAGCGGGAAGTACGGCACGAAGGCGATGTTCTCCGCCGCCGTGCGCTCCAGCAGCGCGTCGTCCCGCCGGTTCGCCAGGTTGTACAGGTTCTGCACGGTCACCACGGGCGCGATCGTCAGGGCCTCGTCCAGCTGCGCGGCGGACGCGGCGCTCAGCCCCAGATGCCGGATCAGGCCGCGCTCGCGCAGCTCGGCCAGGGCGCCGAACTGGTCCGCGATCGGGTCCTCGTTCGGGGTGTCCACGTCGCCGAGCCGCAGGTTGACCACGTCCAGCGTGTCCACGCCGAGGTTGCGCAGGTTGTCGTACACCTGCGCCCTGAGGTCCTCGGGGTGCCGGGACATGATCCAGCTGCCGTCGGCTCCCCGCCGGGCCCCGACCTTGGTGACGATGCGCAGGTCGTCCGGGTAGGGGTGCAGGGCCTCCTTGATGATCTGGTTGACGACGACGGGCCCGTAGAAGTCGGCCGTGTCGATGTGCGTGATGCCCGCCTCCACCGCCGCGCGCAGCACCGCCACCGCCCGGTCCCGGTCCCGCGGCGGCCCGAAGACGTGGGGCCCGGCCAGCTGCATGGCGCCGTATCCGACGCGGGTCAGGGTCAGGCCGTCGGCCGGAGTGACGGTGCCACCGAGTTGTGCGGTCATGTCGTACCTCTCAGGATGTCCCGGCCACCGGACGCTCCCGGTGGCCTCGCTCTCCAGGCTCCGCCCGTCGCGCCGGGTACGGCAGTGCCCCCGCGATCCTGGGAGTGACAGGGCCAGTCACCGCCGCCCGGCCGGCCGTACGGTGGTGGCGTGGACGGATCGAACGCGCTCGGTGAGTTCCTGCGCGCCCGCCGGGCGCTCGTGCGGCCGGAGGACGTGGGGCTGCCCGGTGGCGGCCTGCGCCGGGTGCCGGGGCTGCGCCGCGAGGAGGTCGCGATGCTGTCCGGCATCAGCTCCGACTACTACCTGCGGCTGGAGCAGGGCCGCGACCGCAATCCCTCCGTGCAGGTGCTGGAGGCCATCGCCCGCGTGCTGCGGCTGGACCCCGACGCCACCGCCCACCTCGTCGGGCTCGCCCAGGAGCGGCCCGAGTCCGTCGTACGCACCGGGCGGCGGGCGCAGCAGGTGCCGGCGACCCTGCTCCAGCTCATCGACGGCTGGCCGCGCACCCCCGCCTACCTCCAGAACCGCTACACCGACTGCCTGGCCGCCAACGCCCTCGCCACCGCGCTCACCCCGAACTACGCGCCCGGCGTCAACCTGCTGCGGGCCGTGTTCCTCGACCCGGCCGAGCGCGCCCTGCGCCGGGACTGGGCGGACCTCACCGCGGAAGGCGTGGCCGCGCTGCGGTCCGAGGCCGGGACCGACCCGGACGACCCCCGGCTGCGCGACCTGGTCGGCGAGCTGTCCCTGCGCAGCGAACGCTTCCGCACCCTGTGGGCCCGCCACGAGGTCCGCCCCCGGCGCGGCCGGGTGAGCCACCTCCACCACCCGCAGGTCGGCGACCTCGACCTGCACTCGAACAAGCTGTCCGTGGACGGCACCGACGGTCTGACCCTGGTCGTCTTCCACGCGGAACCCGGCAGCCGCAGCGCCGAGCTGCTGGACATCCTCGGCAGTCTCACCGCGCCCGGGCGGACGAGCGCGGACAGCGGGCGACGGACGGAGGAGCCGGCCGAGGAGCCGTAGCTCAGAACTCCTCGTGCGTCTCGGGGTCACCGCCGAGCCGGCGCGGGGAACGGCGCGCGACGGCCGCCATCTGGTCCTCGTCCAGCGCGAAGCCGAAGACGTCCAGGTTGGCGCGCTGCCGCCCGGGATCCGCCGACTTCGGCACCGGCAGCGCGCCCAGCTGCACGTGCCAGCGCAGCAGCACCTGCGCGGGCGTGACCCCGTGCGCCCGCGCGACCTCCGCGACCGCCGGGTCGTCCAGCAGGGCGCTGCCCCGGCCCAGCGGGCTCCAGCTCTCGGTCAGGATGCCCTTGTCCGCGTGGAAGGCGCGCAGCTCCTGCTGCGGGAACAGCGGGTGCAGCTCGATCTGGTTCACCGACGGCAGCACGCCGGTCTCCTTCTCCAGCCGCGTGATGTGCCCGGGCGTGAAGTTGGACACGCCGATGGAGCGGACCAGACCGTCCTGGCGCAGCCTGATCATCGCCCTCCACGCGTCGACGTACCGGTCCACCCGCGGGTTCGGCCAGTGGATCAGGTACAGGTCCACGTACTCCAGGCCCAGCCGCCGCCGGGACTCCTCGAAGGAGGCGAGGGTCTCCTCGTACCCGTGGTGGCGGCCCGGCAGCTTGGTCGTCACCACCACCTCCTCGCGGGGCACCCCACTGGCCGCCACGCCCCGGCCGACACCGGTCTCGTTGCGGTAGTTCGTCGCGGTGTCGACCAGCCGGTAGCCCGCTTCCAGCGCCGCGCGCACGGCTCGTTCGGCCTGTGCGTCGTCCAGGGGCCAGGTGCCGAGGCCGATGGCGGGGATCGTCGTACCGTCGTCGAGCGTGTACAGCGGAACACCGTTCACGATGAGACCTTCCCTCGATCGTCTCGCTCTGTGTCTGCCCCCAGCCTCACGGATAGGGTGAGCGGTGATCAACCGGGCGGGCGGGAAGAGGGCAGCGGACGGCATGGGCGGCGGCGCGGACAGCAACGGAGTGGGCGGCGGACGGCCCACCTCACGGGACGTCGCCCGGCTCGCGGGCGTCTCGCACACCGCGGTCTCCTTCGTCTTCAACGGCCGCGCCGAGGGCAACCTCTCACCCGCCACCCAGGAGCGCATCCGGCAGGCCGCCGCCCGGCTCGGCTACCGGCCCGACCCCGTCGCCCGCGGCCTGCGCCGCCGCCGCACGGCCGTGATCGGCCTGGTCACCGACGAGATCGCCACGTCCCCGTTCGCGGGGCGGCTGCTGCGCGGGGCCATGGAGACCGCCTGGGACAGCGATCACCTCGTCCTCACCGTGGACTCCGGCGGCGACCCCGCCAAGGAGGACGCGGCCGTCGCCGAACTCCTCGACCGGCGCGTGGACGGCATCATCTACGCCGCGATGTCCCTGCGCCGGGTCCGGGTCCCCGAGGGCCTGCACCGCACCCATTCCGTGCTCGCCAACTGCCTGCCCGAGGACGACTCGCTGCCCGCCGTCATCCCCGCCGAGCGGGCCGGCGGCCGGACCGCCGCACGCCTGCTGCTGGAGGCCGGGCACCGCAGGGTGGCCCTGGTCGGCGGCCAGGACGACATCGCCTCGGTGGAGCGGCTGCGCGGCTTCCGGGACGCGCTGCGCGCCGAGGGCATCACCGTGCCCAAGGAGTGGGTGGTGCGCACCGGCGGCGAGATCACCGGCGGGTACGAGGGAGCCACCCGGCTGCTCGACGGCACCGCCCCGCACCAGCGGCCCACCGGGATCTTCTGCTACAACGACCGGGTCGCGGCGGGCGTGCTGCACGCCGCGACCCGGATCGGCATCGCCGTACCCGGCGAGCTGTCGGTGGTCGGCTACGACGACCAGGAGCACATGGCCGCCTTCCTCACCCCGGCCCTCACCACCGTCGCGCTGCCGCACCGGGCGATGGGCGAGGCCGCGGCCCGGTTGCTGCTCGACGCCATCGACACCGGCCGCACCCCGCCCGCCACCGTACGGCGGCTGGCCTGTCCCGTGGTCAGCCGCGCCTCGGTGGGACCTGCTCCCACGCGCTGACCTCGGCGTCCCCCTCCACCAGCAGCTCGGCGACGTCGTCCGGCCGGCGATAGACCCGCTCGGTCACCGTGGCCCGGTCCGCCACGAACAGTTCCAGCAGCGAGCCGTCGGCCAGGAGGCGCATGCGCAGGCCGGGGCCCGGCGGCACGCCCACCGTGACGGGAGCCGATCCCTCGACGCCGTCGCGCGGCCATCCGGAGCGGTCCAGGACGACGGTGCCGTGGTCAGCCGCGCCTCGGTGGGACCTGCTCCCACGCGCTGACCTCGGCGTCCCCCTCCACCAGCAGCTCGGCGACGTCGTCCGGCCGGCGATAGACCCGCTCGGTCACCGTCGCCCGGTCCGCCACGAACAGTTCCAGCAGCGAGCCGTCGGCCAGGAGGCGCACGCGCAGGCCGGGGCCCGGCGGCACGCCCACCGTGACGGGAGCCGATCCCTCGACGCCGTCGCGCGGCCATCCGGAGCGGTCCAGGACGACGGTGCCGGCCTCCGGGTCCAGCCGGACGGTCAGCGCCCGGTCCGCCGACCGCAGCAGTGTGACGGTGGTGGCGCCGTACGCCGTCACCGTCAGGTCGTACGCCGGCGGAAGCGGCACCGCCGGCCCCGGCGCGGTCGCGAACGGGGCGTCGGCGCGCAGGAGGTCCAGCTCCGGGGCCGGGGCGACCCGCAGGGTGCCGTCGGGACGGGCGTCGACGACCCGGGGCGCGGTGAGCGTGCCCGCCCAGCCGGCCGCCAGCACCGCCGCCTCCTCCCGCGCCTCCCACGACCAGCCCCACATCAGGGTCCGGTCCGGTTCCTGGAGGACGGCCGGAGCGTAGAAGTCCCGGCCGTGGTCGAGCCGGCCGCCGGCGCGGGGCACGAAGGCCGGCTCCCCTGGCCGGCCGAGGTCCAGACCGCCTGTCAGGTACCCGGTGGTCCGGGGATCGCCGTCCCACAGCGACACCACCAGGACGTGGTCGCCGCCGGACGTCTCGAACAGCTGCGGGCACTCCCAGCCGACCGCCTTGTCACCGAACGCGCCGGCGGCGACGGGGTCGTGGCCGTCCAGCAGGACACCCGCGAACCGCCAGTCGGTCAGCTCGTCGCAGGCGTACAGCAGCACGGACGGGGTGCCGTCGGCGTGACCCGCTCCGACGAGTGCCCAGCGGCGGCCCGCGTGCCGGAAGACGAACGGGTCACGGAACATCACCACGCCGAGTCCCGGGGGCGGCCCCGGGACCACCGGCACGGGCAGGGGCCGCCAGGCCGCGAGCCGGTCGTCGGCCGGGTCGGCCGCGCGGGCCAGGCAGATGGAGCCGAGCCCCGTGTGGGCGTGGTCGACGCCGGTGTACACCGCCGTGGGCACACCGCCGTCGTCCACCACACAGCCCGACCAGCAGCCGGCCTCGTCGGGGCCGCCGGGGGTCGGGGCGAGGGCGATCGGGTGGTGCTCCCAGTGGACCAGGTCGGAGCTGGAGGCATGGCCCCAGTGGACGTCGGCGTGCACCGGAGCCGCCGGGTTGTACTGGTAGAAGAGGTGGTGGCGGCCCCGCCAGCGGAAGGGTCCGTTGGGGTCGTTGATCCAGTTGGCGGGGGGCCGGACGCGGAAGCGGGGGGCGGCCGGGTCCGGGGCGGGAGCGGCGAGGCTCAACGGTTGACTCCTGCGGAGGTGATGCCCTCGCGCAGAGGGCGCTGGCCGACGAGGAACACGGCGACGGCGGGGATCATGGACAGGACGACACCCGCGAGGACCACCGAGATGGACCCGGTGCCGAGGTTGCCCTGGAGGGACACCAGCCCCAGCGGAAGGGTGTAGTTCTGGCCGGAGGTCTCCAGGATCAGCGGGCGGAAGAACTCGTTCCAGTGGTAGTTGAAGGCGAGCACGCCGACGATGGCGAGGCCGGGCCGGGCCAGCGGGGCGTACACGGACCGGAAGATCCGCCAGGGCCCGGCGCCGTCCAGCATCGCGGCCTCGCCCAGGTCCTTCGGCATGCCGAGGAAGTACTGGCGCATCAGGAAGGTGCCGAACGCGGTCGGGAACGCCGGGACGATCAGACCGAGCAGGGTGTCGGTCAGGCCCATCGACTTGAGCACCAGGAACACCGGGACGATCGTGACCTGCAGGGGGACCATCATGGTCGCCAGGACCAGACCGAACAGCGGCTTCTTGAAACGGAACTCGAGCCGGGCGAACGCGTAGCCGGCGAGCCCCGCGGTGATCATCTGGCCGGCCGCGATCAACGCGGTCACGAGGGTCGAGTTCAGCGCGAGCAGCCATACGTCGATCTGCTCGAACACGCCGTGGTAGGCGGCGGTGCTGGGATGCGCGGGAATGATCTGCGGCGGCAGGTCGAACGACTCCGCCGGCGTGCGCAGTGACGTGGACACGGTCCATACCACCGGCCCGAGGGTCAGCAGCGCGCACACCGTCAGCCCGGCGATCCGTGCCCACGGCCCGAGTGCGACGCGGGCACGGCTGAGGGTCGGGGTTGCTTGGCTCATGGAACTCACCCGGCTCACTGGTAGTGGACGAAACGCCGGCTGAGCCGGAACTGGAGGGCGGTGACCGCCATGATCAGCACGAACAGCAGCACGCCCACCGCGGACGCCTCACCGAACCGCAGCTGCTCGAAGGCCTTCTCGTAGATGACCATCACGACCGTGCGGGTGGAGTCGCCGGGGCCGCCGTCCGTGAGGACGTACGGCTGCTCGAAGACCTGGAGCGCGTTGATGATGCCGACCACCGAGGCCACCAGCAGGGTGGGGGAGAGCAGCGGCAGCGTGATGGCGAGGTGCTTGCGCGGGCCGGTCGCGCCGTCGAGCGCGGCGGCCTCGTGGATCTCCTTGGGGATGTTGTTCAGCCCGCCCACGAACAGCAGGAACGAGAACCCGAACTGCTGCCACACGTACACGATGACCACCGTGGCCATCGCGCCGTGCTCGGAGGTCAGCCAGGGCACGGGGGCGATCCCGAACAGGCCGATCAGCCAGTTGACGACGCCGAAGTCCTGGTTGAACAGGTACTTCATCACGACCGAGATGGACGCGGCGGACAGCACCAGCGGGAAGAAGAACGCCGAGCGGAAGACCGAGCGCAGCCAGCCCGGCATCCGGCCGTTCAGCGTCAGCGCGAGCGCCAGCGCGATCAGGAGCTGCGCGGCGACCGCGAAGACCATGAAGACGAGGGTGTTGCGGAAGGACACCAGCACGGTCGCATCGCTGAACACCTCCCGGTAGTTGGCCGCACCGGCGAAACCGGGCGAGTCGATCACGTTCCAGTGGAAGAGGCTCAGCACGACCGAACCGACGATCGGTACGACCGTGAAGACCACGATCCCGACCACGGTCGGCGCCAGGAACACCGCCGCCAGCAGCCGCGTCCCCCGCTCACGCGCTCCCGGGCGCACGGCCCGCGCGGCCGGGCTCGCGGCCCGCGGCCGCACCGAGGAGATCCGGGTGTCCGTCATACGTCACGCTCCATGGCCTTCTCCAGATCGCCCTGCATCCGGCGCAGCGCCGGCCTGACCGAGCCCGGGCTCGACAGGGCCGTCCCGGTGTGCTTGAGCAGCACCTGGGTCACCTCGGCGACCTGCGGCGGGGCCGGGATGGGCCCGGTGTCCGGGAACTTGTCGAGGGTGTCGTAGAAGACCCGCCAGTGCGCCGGGCCGGTCTCCCGGTAGCGGTCCGCGGTCAGCATCGAACGGCGGGCCGGGGTGGTCTGGTTGGTGGTGAACAGCGCGCTCAGGGTGTCGCGCCGGGCCGAGTACTTGATGAACTCCCAGGCCGCGTCCTGTTTCTTCGAGGTGCGCAGCAGCGCGTAGCCGGCCGTGCCGAACTGGTGGCGCTGGGTGTGCCGGCGCGGGAAGTACTGCACGTCGAAGCCGTCGGCACGCATCCCGGCCAGATGGAGACCGCCCGCCCAGAAGCCGCCCGCCGGCGTGACGCCGACGCGGCCGGTGGAGAACACCCCGATCAGGTTCTGGCCGTTGCCGCCCTCGGGCCGGGTGCACAGTCCGTCGTGGACGAGGGCGGCGAGATAGTCGTACGCCTCCACCACCCGGTCGTCCGTGGCCTGCGGGGTCGTCCAGCGGAAGCCGCCCCCGCGGCCGCGCCGCCGGTCCGCCGGGTAGAAGGCGTCCCACAGCCAGGAGCCGCCCGGTGCCTTGGACTCGGCGAGCAGGTTGGTGCCGTTCGCGAACAGCCAGGGCACCACCCCGCCCCACAGCCGGTTGGTCCAGAAGT
Source organism: Streptomyces sp. NPDC004658 (assembly GCF_040609555.1). NCBI lineage: Bacteria > Bacillati > Actinomycetota > Actinomycetes > Kitasatosporales > Streptomycetaceae > Streptomyces > Streptomyces sp. NPDC004658. Next base: position 11,702 of record NZ_JBEXKG010000117.1, on the reverse strand, counting down.
ACGGCGTGAAGTGGGAGTCGCTCGCCTTCTTCATCCGGCGCAGCAGCGCGGTGAAGTCGTCCCGCGTCCAGTCGCCGGCCGGGAACTCCGCGCCCGCCCGCCGCAGCACCTGGGTGTTGAGGTACATGTCGGCGGCGTTGAACTCGATCGGCAGCTGGTACAGGCTGCCCTCGTACATCATCGACTCCACCAGTGAGGGGTGGACGTCGGCGAAGTACTCCCGCAGTTCGGCCGCGTCCCTGCGTACCCAGCGGTCCAGGGGCACGCCCAGGTGGCGGGCGAACAACTGCACGCCCTCGGTGGCCACATAGACCAGGTCGGGTGCCGTGCCCGCCGCGATCTGCGTGAGGATCTTGGCGAAGAAGTCCGACCAGTCGACGGCCTGCACCGCGTTGATCCGGACCTTGATGTCGGGGTGCAGCCGGCGGAAGCCGTCGACCAGGGTGCGGACCCCGGCCGGCGCGAACGCGGAACCCAGGGTGGCGACGACCAGCGAGCCGTCGTCGCGGCCCGGGATGTCGGCGCCGGTGAGCCGGTCCCAGCTCGCGGCGGTGCCGGCGAGCGCGGCGGCTCCCGCGCCGTAGGCGCCGTACCGCAGCAGGGAGCGGCGGGAGAAGAGCGAGTCGGTCATCCAAGCGTGCCTAACTCGTGTTAGTCGAGGAGTGATGCCCCCGATGATGAAAACCGCGTCACATCCGTGTCAAGGTCCGGGAACACTTGACCTTTAACGAGTTAGGTCTACAGTCCCTTGAGCCGATGACCCGTCAGGAAGGGGACACCGAACGATGCGTGGTCTGAGCAGAAGGGCCCTGTTCGCCTCCACGGCCGCCGGAGCCGGAGCGGCGCTGCTGCCCGCGGCGCCCGCCGGGGCGAAGCCACGGTCCGGGCCGGCGGCCGGATGCGCGCGCTACCGCGCCGACTACCACTTCACCGTGCCCGACCAGTGGAAGAACGACCCGCAGCGCCCGGTCTGGATCGACGGCGAGTACCACTGCTACTACCTCTACAACGCCGACTACCTGGACGGCCGCGAGGGCACCGCCTGGCGGCTGGCCACCAGCACCGACCTCGTCTCCTTCACCGACCGGGGCATCGCCGTGCCCAAGGACACCACCGTCAACGGCGACGTGTGGTCGGGGTCGGCGGTGGTGGACACCGCCGGCACGGCCGGCTTCGGCGCGGGCGCGGTCGTCGCCGTCGTCACCATGTCGCCCGGCGGCGGCACCGACCACCAGGAGCAGTTCCTGTACTACTCGACGGACGGCGGCCGCACGTTCACCAACCACGGCACGGAGCCCGTCCTCGCCAACCCGGGCGTCCTGGACTTCCGCGACCCCAAGGTGATCCGCGACGACGACCACGACCGCTGGGTGATGGCCCTGGCCGAACGGAACAAGGTCGGCTTCTACCACTCGGCCGACCTCAGGTCCTGGACGTACGCGGGCGGCTTCGTCAAGGACGGCCTCGGCGTCCTCGAATGCCCCGACCTGTTCCGCATCACCGCCGACGACGGCGCCGTGAAGTGGGTGCTGGGCGTGAGCGCGGACGGCACCGGCTCCGGGCAGCCGGCCACCTACGCCTACTGGACGGGCTCGTTCGACGGGGCGGCGTTCACCGCCGACTCCGCCGACCCGCAGTGGCTCGACCACGGCTGGGACTGGTACGCGGCCGTCACCTTCGAGAAGCGGAAGCCCGACGGCACGGTGGACCCGGCCACCCGCCACGCCCTCGGCTGGCTGAACAACTGGGCCTACGCGCACACCACGCCCACCATCGACGGCGACGGCTTCAACGGCACCGACGCGATCGTCCGGGAGATCACCCTGAAGAAGGCCGCCTCCGGCCGCTACTACCTCGCCTCCCGCCCGGTTCCCGCGCTCGACGCGTACGTCTCCCGGACCGTGCGCCTCGGCGACCTGACGGTCGACGGCACCCGCGCGCTGGACCACACCGGTGTCTCCTACGAGCTGACCACCGAGATCACCTGGTCCGAACTCACCGGTGCGGGAGTCCAGTTGCGCCGTTCCCCGGACGGCGTACGGCACATCGACGCCGGGGTGTACGGCGACTACGCCTTCCTGAACCGGCGCGGCACCGTCAACCCCGACACCGGGGGTGCCCGGCAGGAGAGCCGCACGCCGTTCGACCGGTCCGCGGGCCGGGTGTGGCTGCGGATCCTCGTGGACCGTACGTCCGTCGAGATGTTCGTGGACGACGGCCGGTACGTGCACTCCGCCGAGGTGTTCCCCTATCTCGTCGACGACCGCCTGGCCCTGTTCAGTGTCGGCGGCACGGCCGTGTTCCGGAACACGGTGATACGGGAGTTCGACGTGCCGGCGCAGAGAGTGTCACGATCTTCCCGGTAGCGGACACGGACGAGAACCGGAGGGCGCATGACCACGGACAGGGCGACCGCGGACGGATCGGGGCACGTCCCGGGCGTGGAGGTGAGGCCGGTCGCCGGGCACATCGGCGCGGAGATCACCGGAGTCGACCTCGCCGAGCCGCTGGACGACGCGGTGACCGCGCTCATCAGGGACGCGGTGCTGCGCTGGAAGGTGGTGTTCTTCCGCGGCCAGCGGCTGGACCACGCCGCGCACGTCGCCTTCGCGCGCCGGTTCGGCGAGCCGATCGTGCTCCCCCGCCGCGGACCGCACTCGCCGCCCGGCTTCCCCGAGATCGAGACCACCGCCGACCGGCTGGAACTGGGCGGACGGTACGGCATGGACCACGACGAGTGGCTGAGCCGGCGCCGGCACACCCTGCTGCGCGGCTGGCACTGCGACCACGGCGCCCGGATCGACCCGCCGGCCGCGACCGTCCTGCGCGCCGAGACCGTCCCGCCCTACGGCGGCGACACCACGTGGGCCAACCTGGCCGCCGCCTACGCGGGACTGTCCGGCCCGGTCCGCGCCTTCGTCGACGGCCTGCGCGCCGAGCACCGGCTCGGTGTCGGCTACCAGCCCCGACCGGGTGACGACGCCTACGTCCGCCACCTGCTGGACCACCAGGTCGCCTCCGAGCACCCGCTGGTCCGGGTGCACCCGGAGACCGGCGAGCGGGTGCTGTTCGTGAACGGCTACTACGTCGAACGGATCGTGGACGTCTCCCGGCCGGAGAGCGCGGCGCTGCTGGAGATGCTGCTGGAGCAGGCCGTGCGTCCCGAGTACACGGTCCGCTTCCGCTGGGAGCCCGGCAGCGTCGCCTTCTGGGACAACCGGGCCACCATGCACCTGGCCCCCAGCGACCACGCGCACATGGGCTCCCCGCGGATCATGCACCGGGTGATGCTCCACGGCGAGGTGCCGGTCGGGGTGGACGGACGGCCCTCCGCACCGATCACCGGCACCGAAGCGGGCCGCTGGTGACTCAGCCGCCGGGCCGCCACCCCAGCGCCGGGCCCAGCCGCGTCGCCATGTCGGTCAGGATCTGCACGTATTCCTCGTGCTCGAACGTGAACGGCAGCGCGAACGCCACCTCGTCGACCTCGCGGAACGCGGCGTGGGCGTGCAGCCGCTCGGCCAGCTCGGCGGAGGTGCCGACCAGGTCCGGCGCGAACAGCAGCCGCGCCGGGCCCTGGGGAGAGGCCGTACGGGGCAGGCGCCCGGCCGCGTAGGCCTCGTACTTGGCGCGCTGCCGCGGTGTCGCCGAGTCGGTGGGGATCACCACCAGCCCCTGGGAGACGCGGGCCGCCTCCCCGTCCGGGTGGTGGGCACGGAACGCGCGGATGTGCGACAGCTGGATCCGCGCGAAGTCCAGGGGCGCCTGCGGGTCCTCCGCCTTGACGACGCTGCTCGTCAGGAAGTTCATGCCGTGCTCGCCGGCCCAGCGCGCCGAGCCGAGGCTGCCGCCGCCGTACCAGAGCCGCCGGCCGAGCCCCGGCGAGTGCGGCTGGACGACATCGCTGAACACCTCGATGCCCTCCACCCCGCTGAAGTCGGTGGCGGGTTTGCCGCGCACCAGGTCCAGCAGCCGCCGCACCCGCTCGTAGGAGAAGTCCTCCGCGTCGGCGGTGTCCGGATAGAGGGCGTCCTTGACCTGGTCGTAGTGCGTCGGCGGGCCCACGCTGACGCCCGGGTTGAGCCGGCCGCCGGACAGCACGTCCACCGTCGCCAGGTCCTCGGCGAGCCGCAGCGGGTTCTCCCAGCCGAGCGGTGTCACCGCGGTACCCAGCTCGATCCGGCGGGTGCGCTGCGAGGCAGCGGCCAGCACGGCGACCGGCGACGAGATGCCGTACTGCAGGTGCCGGTGGCGGACCCAGGCGGTGTCGAAGCCGAGCCGCTCGCCCAGCTCGATGATCCGCAGGGTGGACTCGTGGCCCCGGCCGGGGTCCGCGGGATCGAACAGGCCGATGGTGAGAAAGCCCAGTTTGCGCAGCGGGCGAGGGGTGGACGGCACGGGTTCCTCCATCGGTCGTACGACGGCTCCGCACCGATTCTCGCAGGCTGGTGTGACAACCGTGTGATCAGTTCGACCGGGCCGCCGGTCACGCCGTCCGGGGCAGCGGGATGACGACCTCGTCCTCGACCGGCGGGTCGAGTTCCTGCGCGCGGTTGCCGGTCGCGGCGAAGCAGCGCAGCCGGACCGCGTCCGGACCGACGTCCAGCCGCAGGAAGCACTTGAAGAACGGCGGGCTGTAGGTGGCGGAGGACGGCGAGAACAACTGGGTGTAGATCTTCCGCACGGGCAGCCGGAACCGGGCGGGCCGGCCGGGGCGGCGGCCGGCTCCCAGGAGGCTCGCGACCAGGCGGGCGCGGCGGGTGACCCGGACGTCCGGGCCGGGCGCGCGGGCCGGCTCGATGCCGAGCCGCTCGGCGATCACGGCCGTCGCCTCCGCCTCGGTGAGGGTGAAGAAGCGGCGCAGCCGGAGCCTGCGGCCGTACAGGCGGCTGTAGAAGGCGAGCGAGTCTCCGCGCAGCGGGTAGCAGCGGAACGCGTCCTCGGTGACACCGCCGACCGAGACGCGCGGGATGGTGTGCGTGGCGTGCATGAACGCCCCGCCGCCGCCCGCGACGACGTACTGGACCGTGCGGCCGTCCACGTCGACCGGATACCGCTGGTAGTTGTGGATGTCGCCGCCGATCGCGGCCACGTAGTGGTGCTCGGGAGCCCGGACGATGTCGTCCACCGTGCCGCCGCCCTCGATGGGGCAGGGGTGGTGCTCCCCGTCGACGTACAACGGCGATCCGGTGACGAGGATCTTCGGCCGGGGTCCGCGGGAGACCTCCCGCAGCCAGCCGCCCTGTTCGGCGTCGACCGTGCCGAGCAGGCCGGTGTCGATGCCGACGATCCGCACCGGCCCCGCGTCGATCGCCCAGTACGGGCCGGGCTGTGCGGCCTGTTGGCCCGGCCCGGAGCGCAGCGCCCGTGCCTCGGCCAGCCGTTGCTCGTCCGCGGGGCGCGCCCGGTGCCACAGCAGGGAACGCCACCAGGCGCGGGTGAGTGGGCGGGGCCGGGGCTCCGGGCCGGGCGGCGGGGGGTCGGCGCAGAAGACGCGCATGAAGGCGCCGAGGTCCTCGTACCAGTCGTGGTTGCCGGGGATCGCGTAGATGGGCGCCGGATAGTCCCGGTACGGGCGGAAGAACTTGTCGCCGTAGTCGTCGGCGCTGCCGACGGGGTAGACGACGTCGCTGGCGATCACCGCGAAGTCCGTGCCCCGACTCGCCCTCAGGAACCCCGGTACGACGGCGTACTGGGAGTCGTCCCCCTCGCCCGTGTCCCCGATGACCATGAAGGAGAACCGTTCCGGGACCTCCCGCCGGACGATCTTGTCCGCGGGTGCTCCCGCCGCCGCCCGCGAGGCCACCCAGCGGCTGCGGGTACGGCCGGTCGGGTCACCGAACCAGGACGCCAGCACGCCGTTGCGGGCGGCCCACAGCACGCGCGGGTTCAGCCACGAGAGCTTGTCGACGTGGTCCGGCATCAGCCGCTTGTAGGTGCCGGGTTCGGCCGCACCCCAGCCGGCGCCCTGTGCGGTATCGCGTGAGGAGTCTGACACGTGGTGCACGGTAACAACGCGCCGGTCAGGGGCGGGATGCAGGGGTGCCGCCAACGCGCCCTGCGACGGGGCCCGTTCGGGGCGCGCTACGCTCTGCTCGACGGCGTGCACCCTCCTGCCGAACGAAAGACGGATCGCATGGAACTCTCCTTCGCCGGCCGGGTCGTCGAGTGGCGGGGACCGTCGCCGTACTACTTCGTGGCCGTGCCCGACCAGGAGTCCGCGGACATCGGCGAGGTGGCGGCCCAGGCCACGTACGGCTGGGGCGCGATCCCCGTCACGGCCAGGGTCGGCGCGACCGACTTCAGCACCTCGCTCTTCCCGAAGGACGGCTCCTACCTGCTCCCGCTGAAGCAGGCCGTACGCACGCCGGAGGGGCTCGTGGTGGGCGACGAGGTGGCCGTGGAGCTGACCGTGCGCCTGTGACGGCCGCGGCACGCCCCTGCCGCATCTCGGTGAGCCCCCGCGCGGTCACGGCTTCCGGCGCCGCTGTTGTGGTAGGCATCCTGGGCCCGCTCGAAGACCGGGCCGACGCCCGAGGACCCGTCGCTGACGCCGAGGTGGCTGCCCGGTGGGAGGGCGGACATCAGCCGGCCGACGAGCAGGCGGGCCTCGTCGTGGCCGGCCAACGTGGCCCAGGATGGTGCCGAGGACGAGCGCGGTCGGCCGGGTCAGGTCCACACCTGTGCCGACCTCCAGGTACTGCCGGACGCCCGCCTCGCGGACCAGGTGGGTGAGGGCGCGCCCTACGCCCCAGGCCCCCGCCCGACCTCCCCGTTCGTGGTTCACGGCCGATAGGGAAAACCCTCGATTGACCCGCCGTGAGGTGACATGGCTTGGTCAAAGCTGTCATTCTCCCTCAGCACGCTGATCCACCCCACCCGTTCACGGATCGCGCTCCCGCACAGCTCAGCTCACCCCGGGCAGCAGACCCGTCTGCCCGTCTGTCACCGGCCGCCGACCGGCGGCCGCAGCAGGAGGAGTACGAGTGAGACCCCACAGACCCCTTCCCCACAAGCGGGCCACGATCGGAGCCGCCCTGGTCTCCACCGCGGCCTTCCTCGCCGTCGGCCTCCAGGCGGTTCCGGCGACCGCCGCACCGGCCGCCCCCCACCCCAGCCCGCTGCGCACCGGCGGTATGGAGGCCAAGCTCAGCCCGGCCCAGCACCAGGCGCTGATCAAGAGCGCCCGGCAGCAGACCGCCACGACCGCCCGCACCATCGGCCTCGGCGCCCAGGAGAAGCTGGTCGTCAAGGACGTCGTCAAGGACAACGACGGCACCCTGCACACGCGGTACGAGCGCACGTACGCCGGGCTTCCCGTCCTCGGCGGCGACCTCGTCGTGCACACCCCGCCCGCCTCGCTGGCGAAGGGGACCGTGAGCACCACCTTCAACAACAAGCGCACGATCACAGTGCGTTCCACGACCGCGACCGTCAGCAAGGCCGCCGCCGCGACCAAGGCCCTGAAGGCCGCGAAGTCCCTGAAGGCCGAGAAGCCCTCCACCGACAGCGCCCGCAAGGTGATCTGGGCCGGCAACGGCACCCCGAAGCTCGCCTGGGAGACGGTGGTCGGCGGCCTCCAGGACGACGGCACGCCCAGCCAGTTGCACGTCATCACCGACGCCACCACGGGCAAGGAGCTGTACCGGTACCAGGCGATCAAGACCGGCACCGGCAACACCCAGTACAGCGGCACCGTCACCCTGAACACCACGCTGTCGGGCTCGACGTACCAGCTGTACGACACCACGCGCGGCGGTCACAAGACGTACAACCTCAACCGGGGGACCTCCGGCACCGGCACCCTGATGACCGACGCCGACGACGTCTGGGGCGACGGGACCGGCTCCAACACCCAGACCGCGGGCGCCGACGCCGCCTACGGCGCGCAGGAGACCTGGGACTTCTACAAGAACACCTTCGGCCGCAGCGGCATCCGCAACGACGGCGTCGCCGCCTACAGCCGCGTCCACTACAGCAGCGGTTACGTCAACGCCTTCTGGGACGACAGCTGCTTCTGCATGACCTACGGCGACGGCTCGGGCAACACCCACGCCCTGACCTCGCTGGACGTCGCCGGCCACGAGATGAGCCACGGCGTCACCTCCAACACCGCCGGCCTGGAGTACAGCGGTGAGTCGGGCGGCCTGAACGAGGCGACCTCCGACATCTTCGGCACCGGCGTGGAGTTCTACGCGAACAACTCCAAGGACGTCGGCGACTACCTCATCGGCGAGAAGATCGACATCAACGGCGACGGCTCGCCGCTGCGGTACATGGACAAGCCGAGCAAGGACGGCGGTTCCGCGGACAGCTGGTACTCCGGCGTCGGCAACCTGGACGTGCACTACTCCTCGGGCCCCGCCAACCACATGTTCTACCTGCTGTCCGAGGGCAGCGGCACCAAGGTCATCAACGGCGTGACCTACAACAGCCCGACCTCCGACGGCGTCGCCGTCACCGGCATCGGCCGCGACGCCGCCCTGAAGATCTGGTACAAGGCGCTGACGACGTACATGACGTCCAGCACCAACTACGCCGGCGCCCGCACCGCCGCCCTCAACGCCGCCGCCGCGCTGTACGGCACCAACTCCACGCAGTACGCGGGAGTCGGCAACGCCTTCGCCGGCATCAACGTCGGCAGCCACATCAACCCGCCGAGCAGCGGGGTGACGGTCACCAACCCGGGCAGCCAGTCCGCCACCGTCGGCACCGCGGTCAGCCTGCAGATCCAGGCGAGCAGCACCAACAGCGGCGCGCTGACCTACAGCGCCTCCGGCCTGCCCGCCGGCCTGTCGATCAACAGCTCGACCGGTCTGATCTCGGGCACGCCCACCACGGCGGGCACGTCCAGCACCACCGTCACGGTAAAGGACTCCACCGGCGCGACCGGCACCGCCACCTTCAGCTGGACGGTCAGCGCGACCGGCGGCGGCTGCTCCTCCACGCAGCTGCTGAGCAACCCCGGCTTCGAGTCGGGCAGCACCGGCTGGACCGCGACCAGCGGCGTCATCACCACCGACAGCGGTGAGGCGGCGCACAGCGGCTCCTACAAGGCGTGGATGGACGGGTACGGCTCCTCGCACACCGACACCCTGTCCCAGTCGGTGACCATCCCCGCGGGCTGCAAGGCGACCCTGACCTTCTACCTGCACGTCGACACCGCCGAGACCTCCACCAGCACCCAGTACGACAAGCTGACGGTGACCGCCGGTTCGAAGACCCTCGCCACCTACTCGAACCTGAACGCGGCCTCCGGCTACACCCAGAAGACCTTCGACCTGTCCTCGCTGGCGGGCTCGACGGTCACGCTGAAGTTCAACGGCGTGGAGGACTCCTCCCTCCAGACCAGCTTCGTCGTGGACGACACGGCCCTGACGACCGGCTGATCCGGCGCTGACGACAGCGGTCCCGCACCCGGCCGTCCGGGTGCGGGACCGCTCGCGTGTCAGCTCAGTTCAACGGATCGAGGGTGAGATACGCCTGCTGCGGGTTGCCGTCGTGCACCAGCGACTCCTGGTTGCCGACGTCGTCGAAGGCGAACGCGTACGCCTTGCCGTCGGCCATCTGCGCGTGGATCGCGCGCGCGTAGTGGTTGGTCACCGCGTCCCGGTAGAAGTTCGCCGTCGTGGTGTCCGGCTGGCTGGGGTTCACCAGCAGGGTCGACCGGTTGAACCCGGCGCACAGGGTGCGCGAAATGGGGCCGCGGACCTGGTCGTTGGGCGCGTCCAGCAGCTTGTGGCATCCGAAGATGCTCGCCGCGTCGGGCTTCTGGAAGCTGGTGACGACCGCGCCGGAGGCGTTGGTGAAGTTCATGACGTTCCCGGAGACACGGCCGTAGTACTTGGTGCCGGGCTGGTCCGCGAACGGCGTGACGGTCAGCGTCGAGGTCGTGTACTTCTGCCAGACCCGGTTCACGTAGTCGTCCATCGCGTTCGCCGGCAGCGCGCCCGTCTCCACGCCGTACAGCGGGGACAGCGCGCGCAGCACGGTGCCGTCGGGGCGGGTCTGGATCAGGCCGGACCAGCCGCCCGGCTGCGCGCGCAACGCGCTGAAGAAGCCGTTCCAGCCACCGGACTTCAGACGCCCGGTGCTGCTGACGCTGCCGTCGGACCGCTGCACCCCGACCGCGTACGGCGCCGAGAACATGTCGACCTGGGTGCTGTTGAGCCACAGCCCGGAGTCGTTGAGCGTGTACTCCGACCAGTTGAAGAGGATGTTCCGGTTGGGGTCGGACGGGTTCTGGACGGCCGGCTGCACCAAGCCTCCCGTGGTGAGCCGGAAGTCGAGCTTCTGGCCGTACGAGAAGTAGATGCGGCCGGAGAACTTCGGGATGCGGATGGTCGTGGACTGCCCGGCGGCGGGGCCGGGTATCGCCGCGTCCGGTGCGGGGGTCGGCGGATTGCCGCCCGCCGGCCAGGCGTGGAAGGCGCCGCCCGCGTCGGCCCAGCCCTGCCGTCCCGAGGAGAGCTGGGTGCCGAGGTCGTAGATGTACACCGGCTCGGAGCGGCCCGAGTTGTTGGTGATCTTCAGGGGGATGGTGTCGGGGACCGCGGCGTCGGCGCGCTCCGGCGCGCCGAGGGCGAGCAGTCCGCCGAGCAGCGCGCCGGCGGCGGCCAGGGGGAGCGCGCGACGGGGAAGCGCGCGGCGCGTGAGCCTGTGAGGCACTCTCCACCTCCGTGTGGGGTCGGGGTCGTACGGAATTGGTCCGTACCGGTTTGAGAGCGCTCTCAGATTCGTGCGGAGACGAGTGCATGTCAATGACATGGACGAGATCCGCCCGGCGCCCACCGTCGGGCGGGCGCCGGGTCCCGGCGTCAGAACGTGCGCTGGAGCAGGTCGAGCAGGGCCGCCCAGTGCCGCTCGTCGGCCTTCCGGTCGTACGCCGGGGTGTCCGCCTGCGTGTAGCCGTGATGGGCGCCGGCGTACACCTCGCAGGTGTGCCGTACCCCCGCGGCGGTCAGCGCCTCCTCGAAGCGCGCCACCTGCTCCGGCGGCAGCGACGGGTCCTCGTCGGCGTGCCCGAAGTACAGCTCCGCGGTGATGCGGGGGGCCTGGAGGTGCGGGCTGTCCGGGTCGTCGGTGGCGAGGCGGCCGCCGTGGAAGCCGGCTCCCGCCGCGACCCGGTCCGGGTGGGCGCCCGCGGTCCACAGCACGAGCCGGGCGCCCATGCAGTACCCGGTCAGCGCCACCGGGCCGCCGGCCGCGGCCGGGCTGTCGGCCAGCCCCCGCAGATAGGCGTCCGCGTCCCGCCGGACCTGGTCCGCCGTCAGTCCGGAGACGATCGGGCCGAGCCGCTCCCACAGGGTCGGGTCGGCGCCCGGGTCGATGAACTCGGGCAGCTGGAGGACCGGCGCCCGGCCCAGGCGGTAGAAGACGTTCGGCACCAGCACCGTGTAACCGGCGCCGGCGATCCGGTCGGCCATCGACCGCAGGTACGGCCTGAGGCCGTAGGCGTCCTGGTAGAAGAGGACGGCCGGACGGGGCCGGCCGTCGGCCGGGTGGACGAGGTAGGCGTCGGCGACGCCGTCCTCGGTGGGGATGTCGACGGCGGTCGCCTGGACATCGGTCATGGTGAGAAGGCCCTCCCTCGGGGATGGGCGCGGGCGGCGGATGCCCGCCCGGCGCCGCGGCTACCGCCATGCTGCCACGCAAGATCCAGCCCGGCGCACCCGGCATCCCGCCGCTCACCTGCGGCGGCC
>NZ_JBEXKG010000116.1:0-24746 GCF_040609555.1 Streptomyces sp. NPDC004658 | reverse complement strand
GTGCCGGCCCGCCAGCACGGCGGCGAGGACGCTGTCCGTGGCGGCGGGCGGCAGGCCGCGCAGGCCCGCGTGGGCGAGCGCGTCCCCGATCCGGTCCCGGTAGACGGTGGCCAGGACGGAGCCCTGGACGGCGACCCCGAGCGTGGCGCCGACCTGGCGGGTGGCGTCGTTGACGGCGGAGCCGACACCGGCGTACGACTCGCCCACGCTCTCCATCACCGCGGCGGTGCCGGCCGCGGCCGTGAGCCCCGCCCCCACGCCCGCGACGATCTGCACGAGGGCCAGGTGCGGGTAGCCGGAGTGCGCCGTCGTACGGGCCAGCAGCACGAAGGAGCCGGCGACCACGGCGAGGCCGCTCACCATGACGGACCGGTGGGTCAGTCGCGCGGCGAGCGCCGCGGCCAGCGCCGCGCCGGCGACCAGAGCGGCGGGCAGCGGCAGCGTGCGCACCCCGGCCTCCCACGGGGTGCAGCCCAGCACGCCTTGCAGGTACAGGGAGATGACGAAGAGCGCGCCGAACATCCCGAACGACATCATGGCCAGGGCCGCCGCGGGGACGGTGACCGCGCGTCGCCTCACCCGACGGGGCAGCATCGGCGCCGGAGCCCGCCGCAGCCACAGGCCGAACGCCGTCAACAGGGCGACGGCGAGCGCGGACACGGCGAGGACCGGCGCGCTGGCCCATCCGCGGCCGGGGCCTTCGATGATCGCCCAGACCAGCGCCAGCAACCCCGTCGCGGACAGCACGGTGCCGGGCACGTCGACGGACTCGGCGCGGGACGGGGGCGGCGCGGGGACGACGAGGAGCGTCACCGCGAAGACCGCCGCGGCGAAGGGGACGTTCAGCCAGAACACCGCCCGCCAGGAGTGCTCAGCGACCAGCCAGCCGCCGATGACCGGCCCCAGGGCGCCGCCGAGCCCGCCCACCGCCGCCCACAGCGCGATGGCCCGCCGACGCCGGGCCGGCTCCGGGAACAGGCCCGTGAGCAGCGACAGCGTGGCGGGCATGATGAGCGACGCGCCCGCGCCCATGGCACCGCGCGCCGCGATCAGCTGCCACGGCACGGCGGCCACCGCGCCGGCCCAGGAGGCGCACCCGCACAGGGCGAGCCCGGCGAGGAACGCTCGTCTGCGGCCGATCCGGTCGGTGACGCCCCCGGCGGTCAGCACCAGGCCGCCCAGGACGAGCGCGTAGGCGTCGACGATCCACTGCGTCTGCCCCGCGGACGAGCCGAGGGCGGTCTGCAGATCGGGGAGGGCGACGTTGAGCACGGTGAGGTCCATGCCGAGCAGGAACAGTCCCGAGCAGACGGCCGCGGTGCTCACCCGGCGTCCCCGTGTCTTTCCCGCAGCCGCGTGAAAAGCGACGCATTCCGTTCCACGTTCACGCGTCATGTCACTCTTTATCAGAGTCGGGGGCGTAGAAATCACGGACGAGGGCTGAATGGAAGCATCCGATACGCTGACCGACTGTCTCATGAAACAGTTCCCCTTCGACGTCGGCTCCGACGCGTTCGTGCGCGATCCGTACCGCTTCTACGAGGAGGTGCGCCGCACGAGCGGCCCGGTGCACCGCATGCCTTCCGGTGACGTCATGGTCCTCGGCTACGTCGAGGCGGAGGCCGTCCTGCGCGATCCGCGCTTCGGCCACGGAGCCCAGACGGCACAGGACCGGACGGGGTACGGCGTGCCCGCCCGCACCTTCCTGCTGACCGATCCGCCCGGCCACACCTGGCAACGCGAGCGCGTGCGGCGCGCGTTCACGGCGCGCGAGGTGCTGGCGCTGCGGCGCCGGATCGACGACGTGGCGGCCGGGCTCGTCGAGGCGGCGGCGCGGTCGGGTACGGCGGACGTCGTCGCGGAGGTCGCCCGGCCCCTGTCCGCCCGGGTGGTCGCGGATCTGATCGGTGTGCCGGAAGACCTCCGCGACCGCTTCACACAGGGGGCCGCGCTCCTGGTGCGCGGCATGGATCCGCCCGCGCTGATCGCCCCCGCCACGCGGGAGCGGATCGCACGGGCGCGGGTCGGGCTGGCGAGGGACATCGGCGTCGCCCTGCGGCGCCCGGAAGCCTCGGGGATCCTGCGCGTGCTCGCCCACGACGCCGACGACCGGCCGGCGCGGGCGGAGACCGTGGCGACGTGTGCGCAGCTCGTGGCGGCCGGGTACGAGACGACCGTCGGGCTGATCGGCAACGGCCTGCACGCCCTCCTCCAGCACCCCGACCAGCTGGCGCGGCTCACGGCCGCCGGCCACGCGGAGCAGGTGCTGGCGGCGGCCGTGGAGGAACTGCTCCGCTTCGACCCGCCGATCCAACTGGCCCTCCGCACCGCCCTGGTGGACGCCGACGTCGCGGGTACGCCCGTGCCGCGCGGCGCCGTCGTCTTCGTGCTGCTCGGCGCGGCCAACCGTGACCCTCGTGTCTTCCCCGAGCCGCACCGGCTCCTGCTCGACCGGCGGCCGAAGCACCTCGCCTTCGGGCTGGGCGGCCACTACTGCCTCGGCGCCGCACTGGCCCGGACGGAAGCCACCGCGGCGCTCCGGCACCTGCTCGCCCGCCGGCCCCGGCCGGCCGGTCACCCGGTGTCGTACGGCCCCGCTCGCGTGGCCCGCTGCGTACGGAGCCTGCCCGTCCGGCTGGGGGCCGTCCCGTAGGCGCGGTGCACCGGGATTCCGGCGTCGCCCTGCCCTCGGCCGGCCGCGGCGGGCCGGCCGAACCCTCCGGGGAGCCGCTCCGACGTCACGTGCCGACAGGCGTCACGTGCCTACAGTGGAGTGACGCCTCCACCCCCTGGACGCGCCTCCGGTACGCCGTCCGGGGTCTTCGGTGCCGGAGGCCACATCACCGGCCCGATGGTGGGTACTCCCGCAGAGGAGGTTCTGATGTTCGAGGCATCCGATATCCGCGAGTGGCGAGGTCACGACGTCGTCGACCCCAAGGGACACAAGATCGGCATCCTGGAGTCGGTCTACGTGGACACGGCCACCGACCAGCCGTTCTTCGCCACGGTGACCGTGGGCATGCCCACCCGTCGCCGCCTGGTGTTCGTGCCGCTGCCCGGTGCGACGGTCGGTCCCGGCTACCTGAAGGTCACCCACGGCAAGGACCAGGTCAAGAAGGCCCCGGCGATCGACACCGACGGCGAACTGCCCGTCGCCGAGGAGCCGAACGTGTTCGCCCACTACGAGCTGACCTACACACCGGGCGCCGGCGGCGAGCGGCGCCTGGCCCGCCGTTGACGCACCCGAGAACGGGAGATCCGATGACCGTGTTCCTGTTCCTGATCCTCGTGGCCGTCGTCCTGGGCATCATCGGATTCGTCGTCCACGGCCTGCTCTATCTCCTGATCATCGGCGCCGTCGTGCTCGTCCTCGACCTCGTCTACGCGGGGGTGCGCTTCCGCCGGGGAGGCCGCAGGCACCGCCTCGTCCGCTGACCGGCGACGGCGGCCCCGGTCCTGGTCGCGGGCCGCCTCCGTTCACCCGGACGGCTCAATCTCGGCGCCGGATCGGGGCGCGGGCGCATGACCCGGTGACCGCCGGTGAGACATCGGGCATGGAGGAACTCGCACCGGGCGGCCGGCGACCCGCTCCGCGCCGCCCGACCGGATCCGACGTCGTGTTCACGGCGGACTTCGCCTCGGAGACGCAGTGGGTCGCGGGGCGTTCGTGGGCCTATCCGGACGGCGGCCCGGTCAATCCGGGCGACGACAAACTCGACTACCTGGTGCCCGACGCCGACCACAGCCGCTCCGGGGTCTTCCGGGCCACGCGCCGGCCGGACGGCAGGTGGAACACGGGGCTGCTGACCACCGAGGGCAGCGAGGAGGGGTTCACGGTCCAACCGGGTGACGTCCTGGAGGCACGGGTACGGCTGCCCCAGGAGATCGGCGCGTGGCCGGCCATCTGGACCTGGCGGGACGGCGACCAGGAGATCGACGTCTTCGAGTACCACCCGGACCACCCGGACCTGCTGGAACTGACCAACCATGTGCGCGGCGCCGACCGCGCCGTGCGGGACGACGCCGTCGAGCCAGGTGCCTGGGTGGATCTGCGCACCGAGTTCGGGCGCCGCTCGGTGGTCTGGTGGCTGAACGGCACGCCGGTGTTCTCGGACCGGCGTGGCGTGGGCCGCTCCTGGTACGCCTATCTCATCGTCAACCTCTCGGTGAGCGCGGGGCGTTACCACCCGCCGCCCGAGGCGGACACGACCGAGATGAGCTTCGAGGTGAGCAGTCTCGTCGTCCGGCGTCCTCGTGCGGTCGACGGGGACGACGGGGACGACGGGGACGACGGGGACGACGGGGACGACGGAGGGGAGCACAGCGGGGCCGCCACCATGGGCAGCCCCGCCGAGTGACACCGCGCCGTGCGGCCCGGTGAGCCCTGCTCACCGGTCGGAACCGGTCTCCTCGTCGCTCTTCCCGCGCTCCCCCGGCCGGTCCTCGGCGCCCACGCCGCGCAGGGGCTCGCCGGCGAGGGTGCCCTCGTCGGGCTGGTAGCCCTCCTTCGCGCTCGCCGTGCCCGGAACCGTCCGGTCGCGGGCCTGGCTCTCGCTGCCCGAGTGCGCCCCGGGTTCCTCGTCGTCACGGGCCCGGGCGAACCGGTCGGCGGGCTCGTCGGTGTGTCCCGTCATGGCCGTCCTCCGATCCATTCGTCGGCACGGCCGGGTTCCCGGGCGCCGGGCGGGGAAACGGGGCGAGGGCGTACCCGCGGACGCGGGCGCCGTGCTCAGGGGGTCGTCACGGGCGCGGCTCGGCCGGGAGCTCCACCGGGTAGGGCTCGCCGAAGTCCGCGGACCTGCTCACCTTCTCCCAGGCGGTCGCCTCCGCGAGCTGGCGGCGGGAGTAGTCCAGCGCCATGGTCACGGCGTTCACGCCGAGGGGGAGGTGGCTGGGGATCTGCTCGCGTCCCACGGTCCGCACGATGATCTCTGCCGCGCGGCGGGGGTCACCGGCCGCACCGTCCGTGCTCTGCCGCACCCGCCGGTTCATCTCGCCCACGGTCTGGTCGTAGGCCTCGGGGATGGCGTGGACGGTCATGGAGGAGCCGGCCCAGTCGGTGGCGAAGCCGCTCGGCTCGACCACCATGACCCGCACGCCGAACGGTGCGGTCTCCGTGGCCAGCACGCGGCTGAAGCCGTCGACCGCGAACTTGGCCGCCTGGTAGGAGGCGATGCCCGGCGAGCCGCCGACCCGGCCCCCGATCGAGGAGAACTGCACGACGGTGCCCGAGCCCTGTCGGCGCAGGGTGGGGAGCGCGGCCTTCGTGACGTTGTAGACGCCCCAGAAGTTCGTCTCGAACTGGGCGCGGAAGTCGTCGTCGTCCGCCGTCTCGATGGGCGACACGTTCGCGTAGCCCGCGTTGTTGACGAGGACGTCGATGCGTCCGAAGCGCTCGACCGCCGCGTCGACGGCCGCGCGCGCCGCGTCGGGACTGGTGACGTCCAGGGCGAGGGGGAGGAGCCGGTCGCCGTAGTCACCGAGCTCCTGCGCCAGCGCCTCGGGACGGCGGGCGGTGGCGACGACGTGATGGCCGGCCTCCAGGGCGGCGGTGACCAGGGCGCGGCCGAGGCCGCGCGACGAACCGGTGATGAACCAGACGGAAGGGTGCTGTTGACTCATACCCTTAGTACAACGCCGTTCTCTTAATAACGCAACACCGTTGTGCTACCAATTTCTATGATGATGCCCATGAGTGAGCTTGCCTTTCAGCGTGCGCGCAGTGCCGAGGCCAAACAGGCCCGGGAACAGGCGATCCTGGACGCGGCCCGCGCGCTCGGCGGCCGGCACGGGGTGAGGGACGTCACCCTCACCGACATCGCGGCGGCCGTGGGCATGCACAAGTCGGCGCTGCTGCGCTACTTCGAGACGAGGGAGCAGATCTTCCTGGAGCTGACCGCGGAGGGATGGCGGCAGTGGTCCGCCGACCTGTGCGGGGACCTCGCGGGCCGGCGGCACGCCACGCCCGCCGAGGTCGCCCGGGTCATCGCCGGCACCCTCGCGGCGCGCCCCATGTTCTGCGACCTGCTCGCCCAGGCGCCCCTGAACCTGGAACGGAACGTGTCGATCGAATCCGTGCGGTCCTTCAAGCTGGTGACGCTCGGGGAGGTCGAACGGATCGGCGGGGAGTTGCACCGGCTGCTCGGACTGACCGAACTGCAGGCCGTGGACACGGTCGCCGCGGCGACCAGCATGGCCGGGGCGCTGTGGCAGATGGCCAGCCCGGGGCCGCGCCTGCGGGAGCTGTACACCAGCGACCCCCGGCTGGGCCATGCCGTCGTCGAGGTGGAACCCCGCCTGACCCGCGTCCTCACCGCCTACCTCACCGGGCTCGGCAGCGAGTCCGCGGCGACCGCCTGACCCCGGCGGCAGGCGCGGCGCTCTGCTCGCGGTCAGCCCGTGAGGGTCCGGCGGAGGGCGGCCAGTCCGTCGGTGTAGATGCCGTGGAAGAGGTCGACGGCCTCCTCGTCCGGCACTCCGACGGCGGTGAAGGTGCCGGACCACTGGACGCGGGCGCCGCGGCCGTCGGGCGTCTCGCGCACGGTGAGGGTGGACCGGTAGCCGGTGACCGGGAAGGGGGCCCGGACGATGGAGTAGGTGTAGGTGCGCGCCTCGTCGTCGAACGCCTCCAGCCGCTCGACGATGACGCCGCCCTCCTCGTTCGTCAGGGTGCGCACCCGGCCGCCCTCGCCGAGTTCGCTGCCGGGTATGTACGGCAGCCAGTCGGGCAGCGAGCCGAAGCCTCCGACGAGCTGCCACACGCGGTCGGCGGGCACGGGGATGTCGAGGGACGCGGTGGTGGTGGGCACGGGTGTCTCCTGGGTGGATCGGATGGGTGTGTCGGGTGCCGACCGGGCGGCCGGCGGCACGTTCCCCGTCATCAGGCGGGCAGCGGCGCGTTGCCGGCGATCAGGCCCTCCTCGCGGAGCGCGGTCCAGAACGCGGCCGGGACCGTCTCGGCGAGCGCGGCGACGTCCTCGGCGACGCGGCCGGGGCGGGTGGCGCCGGGAATGGCCGCGACGGTCGCCGGGTGGGCGAGGGAGAACTGCAGCGCCGCGGCCTTGATGCCGACGCCGTGCCGCGCGGCCAGCGCCTTGATCCGCTCGACCTTGGCGACGATCTCGGCGGGGGCCTGCTGGTACTCGAAGTGCGTGCCGCCCGCGAGGATGCCCGAGCTGTAGGGGCCGCCGACGACGATGTCGACGTTCTGCTCGGCCGCGGCGGGCAGCAGCCGCTGCAGGGCGCGCCCGTGGTCGAGGAGGGTGTAGCGCCCGGCGAGGAGGAAGGCGTCCGGCCTGGGCTCGTCCAGGTCGAGGGTCAGCTCCAGGGGTTCGACGCGGTTGACGCCGAGGCCCCAGGCCTTGATGACGCCCTCGTCCCGCAGCCGGTCCAGTACCCGGAAGGCTCCGGTCCGGGCGGACTCGTACATCGCCAGCCACGCGTCGCCGTGGAAGTCCTGCGCGACGTCGTGCACCCAGACGATGTCGAGCCGGTCCGTCCGCAGACGCTTGAGGCTGTCCTCGATGGAGCGCAGCGTGGCGTCGGCCGAGTAGTCGTCGACCATCTTGTTGGGGCGTCCGTGCTCGAACAGGCCGCCCTTCTCGCCCAGGTCGCGGGCGGCCGGGTCCTCGGTCTCGTCCAGGATGACGCGGCCGACCTTGGTGCTCAGGACGTAGGCGTCGCGGGGCATGCCGGACAGCACCTCGCCCAGGCGGATCTCGCTGAGCCCCGCGCCGTAGAACGGGGCGGTGTCGAAGTAGCGGATGCCGTGGTCCCAGGCGGCCTGGACGGTGGCAGCCGCCTCCTCGTCCGGGATGGCGCGGAACATGTTGCCGAGCGGGGCGGTGCCGAAGCCGAGACGTCCGGGAAGCAGGTTCTTGATGCTCATGGGGGTCTTTCGGTGAGGGGATGTGACGGGTGCCGCGCGGGGTGGCCGGCGGGCCGTCGTGCTGTGTCACCGAGGCTAGGATCGACAAGTTGAGACTGTCCAAGACATACTCGGACAGACTTGAGTCCCCAGAGGTCTTACATGCTCGATCTTCGCCAGCTCACCTACTTCGTCGCCGTCGCCGAGGCCGAACACGTCGGCCGGGCCGCGGAGGCCCTGCACATCTCCCAGTCGCCGCTCAGCCGACAGATCGCCCAGCTGGAGCAGAAGCTCGGTCTGACGCTGTTCGAGCGCAGCCAGCAGCGGATCCGGCTCACCGCGGACGGCCGGGTCTTCCTCAGCGAGGCCCGTGCGCTGCTGCGGCACGCCGAGCGGCTGGAGAACCTCGGCCGGCGGCTCGGCCGGGGCGAGGAGGGCGGGCTGTGCATCGGGTACGTCCCGCACGCCCTGCACACCGGCATCCTGCCCGGCGCGCTGCGCACCCTCCAGCAGCGCAGCCCCGGCATCCACGTCGCCCTCTACCCGCTCAGCCCCGCCGAGCAGTTCGAGGGGCTGCGGCAGCGGAGCCTGGACATCGCGCTCGTCCACGAGCCGCCCGCCGACGACGACCCGGACCTGCGCTCCGCGCTGCTGCTGGAGGACCCGCTGATGCTGGCGCTCCCCCACGGCCATCCGCTCGCCGCGCAGGAGGTGGTCACCGCCGCCGATCTCGACGGGCAGCCCTGGATCGCCGTGGCGGACTCCCAGCATCCGGCCTGGCGCGACGTCTTCATCGCCGCCTGCGCCGCGTCCGGGTTCACGCCGGACGTGCGGCTGGACGCCGCGGAGCCGCAGACCGCCCTCGGACTCGTCGCCTCCGGACTGGGCCTCGCGCTGATCCAGAAGAGCATGCTGCGGGGCGCCGGCGAGGGCGTCACCGTACGCGAGCTGCCCTGGCACGAGGCGTCGGTGCGGCTCTGGGCGGCCTGGCACCACACGGATCTCCGACCGGTCGTGCCGTCGTTCCGCGAACTGGTGCTGGGCGGGGCCGGGACCGTCTGAGCGAGCGGGGTATGTGTGCCCGTGCCCGGTTCGGGAACCTGTTCCGACCGGGTGCGGCCCTGGTGAGAGGAGTCCCGGGTGACAGCGTCGACGTCGGCGGCGGAGGGTCGGAACCGGGGTGCCGGGCAGGCCGGGTACGAGCCCGATCCACGCCGGTGGCGCGCCCTGTGGGTCACCTTGGTGGCGGGTTTCATGAGCCTGCTCGACGTGACGATCGTGGCGGTCGCCCTGCCCACCGTCCAACGGGACCTGGGCGCCTCCCCGGCCCAGGTGCAGTGGGTGGTCTCCGGATACGCCCTGACCTTCGCCCTCGCCCTCGTCACCGCCGGCCGTCTCGGCGACGCGCTGGACCGGCGCCGTATCTTCCTGGTGGCCCTCGGCGGTTTCGTGGTGTTCAGCGCGGTCTGCGGGGCGGCCCCCGACATCACGCTGCTGGTGGTGGCCCGCCTCGCCCAGGGCCTGGCGGCCGGCTTCATGGCCCCGCAGAACTCCGCGCTCATCCAGCAGATGTTCCGCGGCGCCGAACGCGGCCGGGCCTTCGGCTTCTTCGGAGCCACCGTCGGCATCTCCTCCGCCGCCGGCCCGGTCACCGGGGGTCTCATCCTCGCCCTCGCCTCCGGGGCCCAGGGCTGGCGCTGGATCTTCTACGTCAACGTCCCCATCGGCATCCTCGCCGTGCTCCTCGGCCGCCGTCTGCTGCCCCGCACCCGGCGCTCCGGGCGGGGCCGGGTGGACGTGCCCGGCGTCCTGCTCCTCGGCCTCGGCGTCCTCGCGCTCATGTATCCGCTGGTCCAGGCGGACTCCGGCGGCCTCGACCGCGTGTGGTGGCTGTTCCCCGCCGGTGCGGCGCTGCTCGTCGTCTTCGCCCAGTGGCAGCGCCGCCTGGTCGCCCGGCACGGCCAGCCGCTGCTCGACCCGCGCCTGTTCAGCACCGTGCGCGGCTACGCCGTCGGGGCCGGGATCGGCACGCTGTACTTCATCGGCTTCAGCGGTGTCTGGCTGGTGTTCGCCCTGTTCTACCAGCACGGCCTCGGCTTCTCCCCGCTCCGCTCCGGTCTCGCCGTGACCCCGTTCGCCCTCGGCTCGGCGAGCGCGGCCGTGGTGTCCGGGCGGCTGGTGGACAGGTTCGGCCGCCTGCTCACCGTGTGCGGTCTGACGGGGGTGGTCGTCGGTCTGGGCGGCACCGCGCTGCTGCTCCGCTTCGTCCCGCTGCACATCGCGCCCTGGGTCGCCGCCCCGGTGCTGTTCCTCGGCGGCATCGGAGGCGGCTTCGTGGTCTCCCCGAACATCACGATGACCCTGCGGGACGTACCCGTGCGGATGGCGGGGGCGGCGGGCGGTGCCCTGCAGACCGGGCAGCGGCTGGGTGCCACGCTGGGGACGGCCGCCCTGCCCGGCCTCTTCTACCTGGTGCTCGGGCGCGGCCACGACTACCGGGGCGCCGTCGTGACCGCGCTGTGCGCCGCCCTCGCCGGGATGGTGGCGTCCCTGGCGCTCGCGACGTACGACTGGCAGCGTGACCGGCGGACGAGGCGCCCGGACCGCGCGTGCCCGGACGAGGTCGCGCACGACCCGGTGCACGCCCGGCAGACCTGACCGATCCGCGTCCGCGTACGGCCGCAGGGCCATCAGGGTGGTGCCGGGCCGTGTCGGGCGGCGGGGGCGAGCCCGGTTGGCCATGCTGGGCCGGAGCGGCACCTAGTGGCGACAAGGAGCACCGCATGCCGACGGACCCGGTCGAACGATTCCTGGCGGCGCTGGACCCCCACCACCGGGAGGCCGTCGGCGCGCAGCCGCGCGAGGAGCAGGAACGCCTCGCGGCGGCCTGGGAGCGGGAACTCGAGGCGGACGACGAGCTGGACACCCTCGACGAGCTGTCCCCGCCGGCGGCGGAGGCCGAGGCGGCCCGCCGCGTCCTGGACCGCGACGCCGAGTAGGCCGACGCCGGGATGCTCCGAGCGACAGGGCCTGGAACGCCCCCAGCACTCCACCCCCGCGTGAAGGCGGCCCCATGACACTCTCCATCGAAGAACGACAGCGGTTTCTGGCGCAGCCCCACATCGGGGCGCTGTCGGTCGTCGAACGGCCGGACCGCGCCCCGCTGACGGTTCCCATCTGGTACCAGTACACGCCGGGTGGTGAGCTGTGGGTGCGTACCGGGGCCGACTCCCGGAAGGCGCGGGCGATCCGCACCGCGGGGCGCTTCAGCCTGATGGTGCAGCGCACGGAACCCACCGTGCGCTACGTGTCGGTCGAGGGACCGGTCACCGGGACGGCCCCGGACAGCCGCGAGCGCTCCTGGGAGATGGCGGCGCGCTATCTGCCGCCGGAGAAGGTCGCCGCGTTCGTGGAGTACGACCGGACCCGGCTCGGCGCGCACGTCGTCGTCCGCATGCGGCCGGAGCACTGGGTCTCCGCCGACCTGGGAACCGTCTGACGGTGCGGGCGCCGAGCCGGTCCGCCCGCCCGGCGCCTCCCGTCAGTCCAGACCGAGGCCACGGCGGCCGGTGTCGTTGAGCTGGTCGAGGGTGAACCGGCCGGTCCAGGAACGTTCGTAGTGCTCCTCGGGGAAGTCGCTCGGGCTGGACCCGGTGACGAACGCCTCCCGGACGGAGGCGGCGTACCTCTCGTTGCGGGGGCACCAGGGGGCGGCGGGGATGTACATGACGTTGCCCCAGCCCTTCTGGCCCTCGACCGGGGCGACGCTGTGGACCATGTCGCAGTGCCACCAGACGGAGTCGCCGGCCCGGACGTCGGGGATGGGGGTCAGGGCCCGGTGGAGGATCGGGTGCCGGCGCTGGGTGACGGGGAAGACCTGGTTGGTGCGCACGCCGCACATGGAGTCCTCGGGCACGTCCGGCAGCAGGGGGCGCAGCAGCAGGTGGGCCATGACCTCCGGGATCGGCACGGTGTGCAGCACGCCCTGGTCGGCGTCCATGTCGGACAGCGCGGTCCAGCCCTGGAAGGTACGGAAGGCGGAGCACATGGTGGAGCCGGGGTACTGGGGGCCGGTGGTGCGGTGGGCCGCGTCCCAGGGGTCGTACTGCTCGGCGGTGCCGTCGAAGAGGTGGTGGAAGGCCCGCTGGTACTCGCGCGTCATCCACAGGTCGAGCGTGCCCGGGTCGCAGTGGGCGCCGAGGCCCGCGGAGTCGGTGCCCGGCGGACGGCGGCGGATGCGGTCAGGGTAGAGCGCGTCGCGGTCCGGGTCGAACCACGGGGTGCCGTCGTCGGCGGTGTGCTTCCAGAACGAGTTGAGGAAGGACTGGACGGTGGCCATGCGCTCGGACTGGCGGGCCTGCATCTGGGCCTGGGACCAGTAGACGGGGTAGATCTCGGGCTTGGAGCCGACGCTGCCGAAGAAGTCGTCCCCGGGGCCGGTGTAGTTCTCGAAGAACTCGTTGCGCTCGACGTAGTCGACGATGTCGGCGTCCCAGGCCAGGGCCTGTTCGCGCGGGAAGTGGCCGCGGACGATGAGGCAGCCGCGCCGCGCGAGCTTGGCCCTCTGCGCCGGCGTGACCGTTCCGCCGGCGATCGCGTCGTAGTCCAGGACGGGCCACACCTCCTCGCCGTGCGCCCGGTCGGCCTCGATCTCGGCGACGCGGGCCTCGATGCGCCGCTCCACGGCCGCGAACACCTCCTGGACGCTGCGGCCGGAGGCCTCGATGCGGGCGCGTAGTGCGGGCTTGATCTCGCGGATGGCGGCCGTGAGGTCGGGCGGGGTCTCCTCCCAGTGCGGCAGGGCGGCGGGATGGCGGGGTTCGGCGGCGAGTGTCATCGCCCGGCTCCTTTGGTGAGGACTCCTTACTAGAATGACGGTAAGCACGCGGGCCATATTTAGGCAAGAGCCCTTACTAGAATGGTCCGCATGACCCAGCCGAAGCCGTCACTGGAGATGCTGCGCGCGCTGACCGACGAGAACGTGCTGCGCGCGCTCATGGACCACCAGCGTCTGACCAGGGCGGAGATCTCCGCGCTCACCGGGATCTCCAAGCCGACGATCTCCGACAGCGTCCAGCGCCTCACCGGCGCCGGCCTGGTCGTCGACACCGGCGAGCGCACCACCGGACGCGGGCGCGTCGGCTCCTACTACGCCCTCGCCCCGCGGCTCGGTGCCGCGCTGGTGGCGAGCATCACCCCGCACGGCGTGACGGCGGAAGCGGTCGACGCCCTCGGCCACGTGCACGGTCAGGTCCGTTCCGCCCTGGAGGCCGACGCGGGACCGGAAGCGGCGGCCGGCGCGCTCACCGGGGCCGCCGCGGAACTGGCCGAGCTGATCACCGGACCGCTGCGCCTCGCGGTCGTCAGCGCCGCCGACCCGGTGGACCGCGGGACGGGCCGGCTCGTGCATCTGCCCGACGCCCCCTTCCTCGTCGGCGACCTGGACCCGCCCGGCGTCCTCGCGGGCCGGGTGACCGGCCCCGTCCTGGTGGACAACGACGTCAACTGGGCCGCTCGCGCCGAGCACCTGGCGGGCTGCGCGCGCGGCGTGGACGACTTCGTCTACCTCCATCTCGGCGAGGGACTCGGCTGCGCCGTCGTGAACGACGGCGCGGTCCGGCGCGGGCACAGCGGCCTCGTCGGCGAGATCGCGCACCTGTGCACCTACGGCCCGGACGGCGAGGCCATGGTCTTCACCGAGGTGTTCGCCGCCCTCGGCCTGCGCCGGCCCTCCTCCACCGCCATCGACGTCCCGGCTCTCCGGACACTGCTCGCCGGGCACGACGAGCGGGCCGGGCGGGTCCGCGCCGCGCTCGCCCGGGCCGTGTGCGGGGTGCTGTCCGCGGCCGTCTCCCTCGCCGATCCGCGGATGATCGTCATCGGCGGTGCCTGGGGGCCGGATCCGGCCATGATCACCGCCATCGAGCAGCACTTCCGGCGCACACCCCGCCCCGTCCCCGTCGCCGCGGCCACGCTGTCGTCGCCCGAACTGTCCGGGGCCCGCGTCCGGGCCGTGGAAGAACTCCGTTCGCTCATCGTCCGGTCGGCACGCCCCGCGCCGGACTAGCGCCTGCCGGCCGCCCCTCGGCGCGGGCCGCCGCTGCGGCGGCGGTTCGGTGGTTCCTTCCCCGCCTGGTGAGACCCCAGGGCTTGAGGACCGAGATCGCCGTCATGAAGGCGTAGGCGCACAGCGACACGATCGGACCGGGCAGGAGGTCGCCGGGGCCGGGCGCCGGTCCGCCCGCCCTCATGGCGTCGAGCGCGGAGTTCACGCCCGGGCGCAGGGCGAACGCCGTGGCGGCGGTCGTGGCGAGGGTCAGCCAGAACTTGGTGAAGACCCAGCGGTGCCGGGCGAGGCCCCACGGGGTGCCCACGGACAGCAGGACACCGCTGAGCAGGGTCAGGAAGGCGAGGGGGAGCAGCAGCCAGTCCGCGAAGAGCTTCATGGCGCGGACGTACGCCTCGGCGGTCACCGCCGATCGGGTCGTGCCGGCGGTGACCGCGAGGGCGAGCAGACCGAGCGTGAGCCCGAGCCAGCTCGCGGAGACGGCCACATGGACGACGAGGGAGGCCCGGCGCGCGGGTCGGCTCAGCTTCATGTCCGCCACGGTGCCGGACAAACCCGTCCGTGACGTCCGGCGAGGGGAGCAGTGCGGTGTACTCGGCGCGGAGTACACCGCCCGCTCGGTCCCCGGGGGGGACGGCGCTCAGGGCGCCCAGGGCGCCTCGACGGACCAGGTGGTGTCCTCGGTGAAGGTGCTGGGATCGTCCCAGGTGTGGGTCCCGCCCGGCTGGGCCAGCCACAGTTCGGCGTTGATGTGCCGCAGGTACTGTCCGGGGAAGCCGGCCGCCGACAGCCTGATGCCGCCCTCGCCCCGGACGGGACACCAGGTCGCGTCGGCCTTGTACAGGGCGGAGTCGTCGCCCGCCTCGCGGCGGACCCGGAAGTCGCGGTGGCGCAGGTACTCACCGGGATAGTTGCGCGACTCAAAGGAGTAGCAGAGCCTGTTCGCCAGGCCGGGCCTCACCTTCCAGGTGGCGTCCTGCTTCAGCAGGTCGCTGCTGCCGGAACCGACCACCTCGGTGTAGCCGAGCCCGTCGTAGTGGCGGATGTAGCGGTCGGTGTGGCCGGGTGTCGTGACGCGGATCGACACGTACTGCTCCAGCGGCAGCCGCACCGGCGG
Organism: Streptomyces sp. NPDC004658; assembly: GCF_040609555.1. NCBI lineage: Bacteria > Bacillati > Actinomycetota > Actinomycetes > Kitasatosporales > Streptomycetaceae > Streptomyces > Streptomyces sp. NPDC004658. The sequence goes on along the minus strand of NZ_JBEXKG010000116.1, from coordinate 9,695 downwards.
ACCGAGGGTGCGGGAGGCGGCGATGAGTGCCTGGTTGGCCGCGCGGACGCGGGACTCGTCGACCTTGACGACCCGGCGGTCGTAGCTCATCAGCCCGTTGGTCTCGTTCTCGACGTCGGTGATCTGTGTGTAGACGGACGCCGAGAGACCGCCGGCGGGCATGGCGTTCTCCCGGATGCCGTCGAGCAGTCCCACGAGCCGGTCGTCGAGCGCGGACAGGCTCGGCTGGTCCTCGTAGCTGAAACCGCCGCCCGGGTACCACTCGTGGCCCGGGACCCGGTATCCGAGGCCGCCGTACTCCCCCAGCACGGAGGCGCGCACCGGTTCCGTCGGCGTGTTGCCCGGCCCGACGTAGTTGTGGTTGTCGACCACGTCGCCGTTGCCGCCGTCCCTCGCGCCGCAGCAGTTGACGCCGCTCATGTTGTCCACGAGGCGCGAGGGGTCGTACGCCTTGACCATGTCCGCGATGCGCGCCTGGTCGTACTGCCCCCAGCCCTCGTTCTGGTCGACCCACTGGATGAGCGCGGGCGAGCTGCGGTGCTGGTCGATGACCGCGCGGTACTCGCTCTCCCACTGGGTGCGGGCCGCGCTGTCCGGTGCCTTGCCGCTGTCCATGGACGGCATGTCCTGCCACACCAGCAGTCCGAGCCGGTCCGCCCAGTAGAACCAGCGCTGCGGCTCCACCTTGATGTGCTTGCGGACCATGTTGAAACCGAGGTCCTTGTGCTTCTGCAGGTCGTACTCGAGCGCCGCGTCGGTGGGGGCGGTGTAGATGCCGTCCGGCCAGTAGCCCTGGTCCAGGGTGCCGGTCTGGAAGACGAACCGCCCGTTCAGGACCGGCCGGCGGACGCCGTCCACGTCCCGCACGGCGATGGACCGCATGCCGGTGTAACCGCCGACCCGGTCGCCGCCCGGACTCCCGGTCAGCCGGGCGGTGACGTCGTACAGGAACGGGTCGTCCGGCGACCACAGGTGGGCGTTCGGCACCGGGACGGAGAACTCGGTACCGACCCTGCCCGAGGCGCTCGCGACCGGAGCCCCGCCGCTCGAGACGGTGACCCTGACCGCGGCACCGGTGGCTCCGGCGGCGTGCACGGTCACGCGCAGGGTGCTGTCCTCCAGGTGCGGGACCAGGTCGAGCCGGGTGATGTGCGCCGCCGCGGTCGGCTCCAGCCAGACGGTCTGCCAGATGCCGGACGAGGCGGTGTAGACGATGCTCCGGCCGGGGTGCGGGGTGACGTCCTGGACGCGCTGCTTGCCGATGGCCTGGCCGCCGGTCTCCGTCGGGTCGTGGACGGACACGACGATCGTGTTGGTCCCTCCGCTTCTCAGCAGGGGGGTGATGTCGTACGAGAAGGCGTCGTAGCCCCCTCGGTGCACGGCGCCCGCCTGCCGGCCGTTGATCCAGACGGTCGTCTCCCAGTCGGAGGCGCCGAAGTTGAGCTGGACGTGACGGCCGCTCCAGCCGGCGGGCACGGTGAAGGTGCGCTTGTACCAGAGCCTGTCGTTCCCGGTGATCTTGCGCTGGATGCCGGAGAGCGCGGACTCGGGTGCGAACGGGACGCGGATCCGCTCGCCGAACGTCGCGGGCTGCGCGGCGTCGCGGGCGGTGACGGCGAAGTCCCAGATGCCGTTGAGGTTGGCCCAGTCGGGCCGGGTGAGCTGCGGACGGGGGTACTCCGGCAGGGGGTGGTCCACCGGCACCTGATCGGTCCACGGGGTGGACATCGGCGCCGGTGCGGGTGTCCAGGGCGCGGCGGCTCGTGAGGGGGCGGCCCCCGCCGCGAGGAGTGCGGTGACGGCCAGCGTCGTCACCACGAGGGCGCTCAGGAGGTGCCGCAGGTGCCGTAAGGCCTGTCTCGGGCGGGCCGGTGGGAAGGCCCTGCGGGGCGGGAGTCTCAGCACGGTGTCTGCTCCATGTCTGTTCCGGACGGGTCCGCGGTCAGCCGGTGTAGGTGTGCAGGGTCAGGCCGTACCGGCTGAGGATCTCGTTGACGGGCTGGAACCAGGTCTCGCCTCCGCCGGCGCAGTTGCCCCAGCCGCCCGAGGTGACGCCCTGGGCCTGGTCCCCGGTGATGAAGGAGCCCCCGGAGTCGCCGGGTTCGGCGCAGGCGCTCGTCCTGGTCAGCTGGTGCACCGCGCCCTGGCTGTAGTTGACGGTCTCGTTGAGCGCCAGCACCGTGCCGCAGTGCCAGTGCGACGTCGATCCCGACCGGCACACGGAGGAGCCGACGGGCGCCACGGCCGAGCCGCGCACGAGCTGGTCGGGCACCGTGCCCCAGCCCAGCACCACCGGAACCGTCCACCAGCCGCTGCCCACACTCACCCAGGCGTAGTCGTTGTCCGGGAAGGACGAGCCCTGGAAGGTGCCGATGTACGAGCCGTCCCAGCCGCTGACTCCGGCGCCGGGCGACCCGCAGTGTCCGGCGGTCACGAAGCCGCCGTACACCGAGAAGCCTATGGAGCAGCGGACGTTGCCCGTGTAGTAGGGGTCCCCGCCGACGGTTCCGGCCGCGAAGGTGCGCGGGGCTTGGGAGACGGTGCGGACGGTGACCGGGCCCGCCTCGCGCGCCCGGGCAACGAAGCGCCGGACATCGTTGTCAGAACGGTCCTTGCGCACGACGTCCACGACGACCGTGTCGGCCGTCGGATCGACGTGCCAGCCGCTCACCCCGGAGGGGGCGGACAGCCGGTCGATGCGCGCCTTGACGGCGTCCAGTTCCCGGGCCGTGTGCGCGGCGGTACGGATCGTGGCGCCGGCCGCCTCGATGGCGCGGCGCGTGCCCGGCGAGGCGTCGGAGGTGAGGGCCACCGTCAGGCGCCCGTTCGCCGCGTCGAACCAGGAACCCGCGTAGGCGTCCCCGGCCGTCCGGCGCACCTTCGGATCGAGGGCGGCGGCGGACCGCTCGGCGGCGATCCGCGCCTCGGCCTGCTTCCGCGTGAGGCCGAGATCGCGCTGCATGGCGATCAGGACTCCGTCGGACGCCGGCTTGGAGGACGTCGGTCCGGTCGTGGGGACGGGTGGGGAGGTGGCGCCGTTCGCCGCTGCGGGGGCCGCTCCCGCCGCGCCCGACCCGCCGAGGATCAGCAGCGTGGCCAGCAGGGCCTGTGTAAGTCTCGTGCGTCTCATGGGACTTGCCCTTCGTCGTTCCAGGGGTGGGGTGGAACAGCCGAGTTCTGAGAGCGCTCTCATGCGTGGCGGGGCAGAGCCTAGCCGCAGCGGGCCGTCAGGTCCATGCCAATGCAGGCCACATGGTGGGCGAGCGAAGGAGCCCGGACTGCCCGGTGCCGCATCGGACCGCTTCCGCCCCTGCCTGGCCGCGCAGCGCGCTCAGCAGGGCCGGCCTCGGTGTGCCGCGGCTCGGCGGCTGGGACGCCGGGCTAGGGCGCCGGGAGGGCCGATCGGGCTGTGCCGTCCCGAGTTCACGCGCCCAGGTGGATGTGTGACGCCCCACCGGCCGGGTGCATGGGGCAGCTGTGCGCGCAGCGCGCGGACCGCGTGGTGGAGCGCCTCGGCGGCCCTCGCCGGGTCAAGGCCGGGCGGCGGGGCGCTGCCGAGTCCGGGGCGGAGTGCGAGGCCGGAGCCGGATTTGGGTCCGGTGCGGTGACCGTCTCGCCACCGCCCCGGCCCCCCGTGCCGTACGCACCCGTGACCGAGGGCAAGCGCGGGCCGCCGCACACGCGTGCCCGGACGCGTGCCGCCGTGCCCGGATCCTGGCCGATCGTCACACCGGTCGCGAGCCCGCGCATCCGACCGAGCCCAGACCTGCACCCAGCGTGATCGCCCGCGTCCGGACACCCGTCCAAGGGCCAGGACACCCGCCCACGCCCAGTCGGGTACCCGACCCGCCCGGGCCCGCGCCCCGGCGGGGCCGGGCGCGGGTCGGCGCGTCGGAGGACAGGCGGGTTACAGCGCGCGTTCCAGACGGTCGGCCATCAGCTTCACGAAGCGGGCCGGTTCCTTCGGCTGGCCGCCCTCGGCGAGCACCGCCAGGCCGTGCAGCAGCTCGGCGGTCTCGGCCAGCTCCGAGCGGTCCTCGCGCTCCTTGTACGCCTGATTGAGGCCCTTGACCAGCTGGTGGTCCGGGTTGAGTTCCAGGATCCGCTTGGCGCGGGGCACTTCCTGGCCCATGGCGCGGTACATGTTCTCCAGGGCCGGGGTCAGGTCGTGCGCGTCGGAGACGACACAGGCCGGGGAGACGGTGAGCCGGGACGACAGGCGCACCTCCTTGATGTCCTCGTCCAGCTGCTCCTTCATCCAGCCGAGCAGCCCGGCGTACTCCTCGCTCTGCTTCTCCCGCTCGTCGTCGGAGGTGTCCTCGTCCTTGGCGTCGAGATCGATCTGCCCTTTGGCGACGGACCGCAGCTTCTTGCCCTCGTACTCGCCGACGGCGTCGGCCCACACCTCGTCCACCGGGTCGGTGAGCAGCAGCACCTCGATGCCCCGTTCGCGGAAGGCCTCCATGTGCGGGGAGTTCTCGATGCTCTGCCGCGACTCGCCGGTCAGGTAGTAGATGTCCTCCTGGCCTTCCTTCATCCGCTCCACGTAGCCCTTGAGCGTGGTGGGCTCGGTGTCGTGGTGGGTGCTCGCGAAGGACGCGACGGCGAGGATGGCGTCGCGGTTCTCCGAGTCGGTGACCAGTCCTTCCTTCAGGACCGTGCCGAACTCCCGCCAGAAGGTGGCGTACCGCTCCTGGTCCTTGGTCATCATCTCCTTGACCGTGGACAGGACCTTCTTCGTCAGCCGGCGCCGCATCATCTCGATGTGCCGGTCCTGCTGGAGGATCTCGCGGGAGACGTTGAGCGAGAGGTCGGCCGCGTCGACCACGCCCTTGACGAAGCGGAGGTACGGCGGCAGCAGCGCCTCGCAGTCGTCCATGATGAACACGCGCTTGACGTACAGCTGCACGCCGCGCTTGAAGTCCCGCGTGAACAGGTCGTGGGGGGCGTGCTCGGGGAGGAACAGCAGGGCCTGGTACTCGAAGGTGCCCTCCGCCTGGAGCCGGATCGTCTCCAGCGGGTCGCGCCAGTCGTGGGCGATGTGCTTGTACAGCTCGTGGTACTCGTCGTCGGACACCTCGTCGCGGGGCCGCGCCCACAGCGCCTTCATCGAGTTGAGCGTCTCCGGCTCCGGCGTCGCGTCGCCCTCGCCGTCCGTGGCGGGGCGCTCGGGCACCATCCGGATGGGCCAGGTGATGAAGTCCGAGTACCGCTTGATGATCTCCCTGATCTTCCAGGGCGAGGTGTAGTCGTGGAGCTGGTTCTCCGGGTCGGCCGGCTTGAGGTGGAGGGTGACCGAGGTGCCCTGCGGCGCGTCGTCCACCCGCTCCAGCGTGTACGTGCCCTCGCCGCGCGACGTCCAGCGGGTGCCCTGGCTCTCGCCGGCGCGCCGGGTCAGCAGGGTGACCTCGTCGGCCACCATGAAGCCGGAGTAGAACCCGACGCCGAACTGGCCGATGAGTCCTTCCTCCCCGGCCGTGTCCTTGGCCTCGCGCAGCTCCCGCAGGAACTTCGCGGTGCCCGAGTTGGCGATCGTGCCGATGAGCTGCCCGACCTCGTCGTACGACATCCCGATGCCGTTGTCCCGCACGGTGAGCGTGCGGGCGTCCTTGTCGATGTCGATCTCGATGTGCGGGTCGGACACGTCGGCGTCGAGCGAGTCGTCCCAGAGCTTCTCCAGGCGCAGCTTGTCCAGTGCGTCCGAGGCGTTGGAGACGAGCTCCCGCAGGAAGACGTCCTTGTTCGAGTAGACCGAGTGGATCATCAGCTGGAGCAGCTGACGGGCCTCTACCTGGAACTCGAATGTCTCGGTCGGCATGTTCGCGAATACCTCACAGGTCCTGTCGCCGGAACTGGTGGAGACACTGTAAAACACCACGTCAGCGCGGTGGCGGGAAGAGCGGGCCGTGGCTGGATCCGCACCGTGCGCGTCCGCCTCCGCGCGGGGGCGCAGCCCCGCTGACGCGCTGCGTGGCCAGTGTCTCACGCTGCGGAACGGCACCGTCGTACCACTGCGGTTGCCGGCCGGCGCTCATAACCAGCGGCTCCCCGGGTACTCGCCGGGTCCAGGTCCCGGCGGTCGTCCGGGGCCATGGCAGTCGAGCAGTCGAGCAAGGACAACGGAGGTACAGAGATGAGCACGGTCAGGGAAGCGGTGGAAGTCGACGTTCCGCTGCACACCGCCTACAACCAGTGGACGCAGTTCGAGGACTTCCCGAACTTCATGGAAGGCGTCGAGGAGGTCACGCAGCTGGACGACCGGCACAATCACTGGACCACGAAGATCGGCGGAGTGCGGCGCGAGTTCGACACCGAGATCGTCGACCAGCTGCCCGACGAGCGCATCACCTGGCGCACCACGAGCGGCGACACCCACCAGAAGGGCACCGTCCGCTTCGAGCGCCTGGACGACCGGCACACCAAGGTCGAGCTGGTGATGGACGTCGAGCCCAGCGGAGCCGTGGAGAAGGCCGCGGATCTGATCGGCACGATCGACCGGCGCGTGAAGGGCGACATGAAGCGGTTCAAGCAGTACATCGAGGAACACGGCGGGGAGTCCGGAGCCTGGCGCGGCCGCATCCGGCCCGGAGACAGCGGCTCCTCCCTCTGACCTGACACAGCCGTGACGCATACGCCGCCGGGCACACAGGCTCGGCGGCCGTTTGCTGCCGCGGCGGGTACCACGCGGTACGGCGGCGCCCGCTTCGGCCGGCACACTCCCGCCCCACAGGCGCTGCGCGATGCCCGCCGCGGCGAGCCCGTGTGCCCGGCGGCGTGCGCGAGCCCGGACGGTGGTCCTCGTAACGCCGCGCAACTCGTCTCGGGTCGCACACTCCCGTCCCACAGGCGCACGATAATCACAGGGGACACTCGGACCACGGTCCGTGCTCCGGGCCGTGGGCGGCACGAGGAGGTCGTCATGGCCCGCGCCGACACCGTCGCCGCAGCCCGGATACCCGACACGATCCAGCCGGGCGGCGTCGAATCGGAGAACCACCCCTGGAGGATCCGGCTGGTCAAGCATCCGGCGCGCTTCGAGTCGCCGTTCTTCAAGGCCGCGAAGCGCACGGCGCACAAGATCCTGGACGAGATCGACGACGCCGACCTGCCCTACGGGCCGCGGCCCGTGGCGCCCGAGCACTGGGAGATGCACCACGGGGGCAGCCTGTGGGTGAAGACGGCGGGCGGCTGGCGGATGTACCGGGCCCGCGCGGGCGTCGAGTGGAGCATGCAGTTCTGCGCCGAGCCGTCGAGGATCGACCGGCTGCGCCAGGACGCGGCCGCCCTCGTGGCGGCGTTCCCCGAGACGCTGCCCGCCCTGGCGCAACTGGGTTACGAGGAGGCGGAGGAGCTGCTGCGCACGCCGATCACGGACGCCGACGGCGTCGAGGCGTGGACCGACTCGCTGTTCAACGCCTGTGTGCCGATGAGCCGTGGGGACCACCAGGGGATCCTGCCGAGAGTGCCCGGCGAGCACCACTACCCGTGGCCCGTGAAGGGCGCGGACTTCTTCCGGTACGAGGACTTCCAGCTGTGGGTGACCCTGCCCGACGGCACGCACGGTGCCGTGGCGCCGGTGGACCGGCGGGGGTCGGGTGACGGGCATGTGCGCCTCGTGCACGCCCCCGAGGGCAGTCAGGCCGCGGACACGCTGGCCGAGGCGCAGGACCGCGGGCTGATGGCGGTCCTGCCGCCGAACAGCTCCGCCGCGCTCCAGGCGTTCGCCGGCCAGATCGACTCGGGCCGGCGCACCGCGTCCGGGCCGCTGACCTCACACCGGGCGCACGCACACGGCAACGGCCGGGCCCCGCGGGCCCGTTGAGCCAGGTGGTGCCGGTGTCGGCGCGGTGCCCTCACCGGCGTCCGCCTGGCCGGGGTGCCCGGCCGTTCTCCCGCGCGGTGCCGGGCACCACCCGAAGGGCGAACCGTCAGTTCGGGTTGTCTCCGTGGGTGAGGGTCTCCCAAGCGACGAAGAGGTTGTTGCTGCCGGCCGGGCGGTTCTGCTCGGTCAGGGCCTGGGTGTTGGTCATGGCGATGCCCAGGCGGTTGTGCAGGGCGTTGTAGCCGACCTCGGTGACCGGGCCCAGCCCCCGGTTCACCGACCCGCCGCACAGCCAGCTCGGGACGGCTGCGCCGAGTTCGTACTTGGACTGGAAGCCGAGCGCCTGTCGCAGACGCTCGCCGACGTCGGTGCCGTACAGGTCCTGCCCCTGGATGCGGCTGGTCTCGGCGACGTGTGAGATGGCCGAGATGCCGTATCCGGTGTGGGTGAAGTCGCGGCAGGTCTCCTGGGTGAGTCCGGTGACGAAGGTGGACTGGCCCTGCCAGTAGGACACGATCTTGTCGCGCGTGTTCAGGTTCTGGCTCGGCACGGTCTTCGGCAGGTCGCCGTCGGAGGCGAGGTACACGTACGCGGCGGTGCGGGTGCGGAACTTCGCCATGGCGGTGTCGTACGACGCCTTGTCCTCCAGGAAGACGGAGATGCCGACGGCCGCCTCCATCATCGACAGCTCCCAGTTGCCGTTGGAGTTGGAGCCGTTGATGATCTCGGGCAGATAGACGTTGCGGAGCATGGTCGCGAACCGGCCGGAGTTGGCCCACGTGCCGGTGTACGTGTACTTGATGATCTCGGCGGCCTTCGGCCAGGAGGAACCCGCCCAGCCCGTCTGCAGCGGGGCGTTGCTGTTGGTGTGGTCCTGGAGCACGGCGGACCAGGCGTCCATCAGCTCGATCGCCTTCTTGGCGTAGCGCTCGTCCCGGGTGATGTACCAGGCGAGCGCGTCGGTGTAGGCCGCGATCGCGTCCTCGCGTTCGTCCGTGCAGCCGTAGTTGGGGTTGGAGTACGACCCGCACTCGACGACGGCGCGCGGCTTGGGCGTGCGGCTGAGGCTCGCGTACGTGCTCGCCATCATCTGGTCGTAGGCGCTCTTCCAGGGCTCGGCGCCGGCGAGCACCTTGTCGCGGGCGAAGTCGAGTTGGGCACGGGAGACGGTCACGCCGGGGTGGGTAAAGGTGGCGGGAGCGGCCTCCGCCCGCTGGCTTCCGGGCCAGGAGAGCAGTCCGGTGGTGAGCAGGGTGGCCGCCGCCGTGAGGGCGAGAGCGGAACGCGGGGACTTGCGGCGGCGACGAGCGGGTGTGTCCTGCATGTGATCCCGTCCTCGTATGTGAACGCAATGCGGCTGACTGAACGTCGAGTTGACGAGACCATAGGTACGGACCAGATCGCCGTCAAGGGGCCGGGGAGCGGCCCTTCGAGCCCCCGGCAACAACAAATGAACGCCCGCCGACCGCATCCCCGCGCTCGCGCCTGACCTGAATTCAGGGTCGCAGGTCATCCAACTCCCAAGCCAGACAGTCCCGTTCACATCTTGACGGCTTTGGTTCAGACCTTTTAGTTTCCCGATGCCGGGCGGGCCTCCCCCGCACGCAGCGCTCGGCTCGGCGAGGCCCTCCCTGTCCTTCCCCCGATGCGAAAGGCAGTGATCTCCTCCGTTGTCCGCACACTCCCCCACTCGTGCCCTGCTGTTCAGGACCGTGCTCGCCGCCGCGGTCGCCGTCTCGGCCGGTGTGCTCGCCGCCTCCCCCGCGCAGGCCGCCACGGGCACGATCACCGGCCTCGCCGGCAAGTGCCTCGACGTCGCCGGCGCCAACTCCGCCGACGGCACCGCCGTACAGCTGTACGACTGCAACGGCAC
>NZ_JBEXKG010000115.1:0-24929 GCF_040609555.1 Streptomyces sp. NPDC004658 | reverse complement strand
TCGCTACGACAAACTCGCCGTCCGCTACGAAGCCACAGTGCTGGTCGCAGCCATCAACGAGTGGCTGTGACCAGCACTTTCGCAACAGACCCTAGCCGACGACGGCAGCGTGAGGCTCCGCTGTGGAGGGGTCGGCACCCTCCCTCACATCCCGACACCGGTTCAGCGTCCCCGGCGCAGCAGCGGCTCTTCAGCCGTGGACGGGGTAGCGCTGCCGTTCATCCGCCTCACCCAGCTGCACAGGCCGCAACACATGCGTCATCACCATCCCACCAACTGGAAACACACGGTTGTTGACATGACCTAATCCACTGACCGAAGATCACAACACTTGTACGTTCGGCACATGTTCAGCACGGCTATCCCTCGTCTGGGGACGGCCGCTCACTTCCTTTCACGGGAAGGTCCAGATCCAGCGGTGCGCGATCCACTCCGACTCCATTCCCGTCCGGCCTCGTACGCCCAGCAGCGCCTGTGGTTCCTCGCCCAGCTCCCCGGCGGAGACGTGGCGTACAACGAGACCCTGGCATTCGAACTCGCCGGCTCCCTCGACCGTACCGTCCTGGCGGGCGCCTTCGACGCCCTGACCCGGCGCCACGAGACGCTGCGTACCCGTCTCGTGGTGGAGGACGGCGAGGTCCGTCAGCACGTCGATCCACCCTGCACCGGATTCGCCCTCTCCTTCGAGGACCTGAGCGCGTCCACCGAACCGGCCAACGACATCGTCGCCCTTCAGGAGACGGAGGCCCGCACCCCCTTCGACCTGGCGGCCGGTCCCCTCGGGCGCGGCCGGCTGATCACCCTCGGCGCCGAGCGCCACGTCCTGCTTCTGACCTTCCATCACAGCGTCTACGACGGCCGGTCCATGGACGTGATGATGCGCGAACTAAGTGTGTACTACGTGGCGTTGGCTCAGGGGAACGCCGATCCCCTGCCCCCGCTGCCGGCCCAGTACGCCGATCACGTCCGGGCCCAGCGTGACGCCGTACTCGGCGGGGCGCTGCGGGCGCAGGAGAAGTACTGGCACGACACCCTCCGGGACGCGCCGCCGTCGCTGGACCTGCCCACGGACCGCCCGCACCCGCCGGAGCAGACCTACGACGGCGGACGGGCCGGGTTCGAACTCGACGCGGAGACGACGGCGGCTCTGCGCGCCCTGGCCCGACGGCACGGCGCCACCCTCTTCGTGACGGCCCTGACCGGCTGGGCGATCCTCCTCTCCCGGCTCTCCGGGCGCTCTGACATCGTTATCGGAAGCCCGGTCGCCAACCGGCGCGGCCCCGCGGCCGCCGGTCTCATCGGCTTCCTCGTCAACTCCCTGGCCCTCCGCATCGATCTGTCCGGTTCCCCGAGCGCCGCCGAGGCCGTCGCCCGTACCCGCGCGGTTCTGCGAGCCGCGCTGGCCCACCAGGACCTGCCCTTCGAACGGGTCGTGGAACTGGTCAACCCGCCCCGCAGCGCGTCCCGCACGCCGCTGTTCCAGACCATGGTCGCCTGGACGCCCGACCGCCGGGACCTCCTGCGGCTGCCCGGCGTGACGGCACAGCCCCTGCCCATCCGGCACGCCCCCGCGAAGTTCGACCTCGCGCTGTCCCTGACGGAGTCCGAGGGCCGGGTCGTAGGACACCTGGACTACGCGACGGCCCTCTACGACGCCACCACCGTCCGGCGCTGGGCGGACCACCTGCGGCGCCTGCTCGCCGACATGGCCCGCCACCCCGACCGTGACATCGCGGCCCTGGAACTGATGGATGCGCAGGAGCGGCGGGCACTGCTGGCCGACTGGGACGCGACGGGGGTTCTCGCGGCGGGCGGAGGAGCGGCGGTCCTCACACCGGCTGGCCGGAAGCCGTCCGCACGCGCACCGCACGGGCTCGGAGAACCGGCTGTCTCCGCCGCGCTTGGCGCCTCCGCCGTGCCGGGTGCGTCCGTCGTCTCCGCCGCGCCCAGCGCCTCCGGCATTCCTGACGCGCCCGGAATCCCCAGCGCCCCCGACTCACCCAACCCCTTCCTTTCCGCCCCCGGTCTCGTCCCCCTCTTCGAAGCCCAGGTCCGTACCCGAGCGGAGCGGCCGGCGGTCGTCGCGCCGGGCGGCGTTACGCTGACGTACGAGGCGCTTGACCGCCGTGCCAACCGGCTCGCGCATGCGCTCGTCGCCCGCTCCGTTCGCCCAGGTGACGTGGTGGGCCTGCACGCCACCCGGTCCGCCGAGCTGGTCGTGGGCATCCTCGGGATCCTGAAGGCGGGTGCCGCCTGGCTGCCGCTCGATCCCGGGCAGCCCCTTGAGCGGCTGGCCGGTATGGCCGAGGACGCCGTCTGCCGGGTCGTTTTGAGCGACCGGCGAGCCGGTGACCGCCCGGAGCAGTGGCTGGACCTGGTCGAGACCGAGGCGGAGGGCGCGACCGGGGAGGACCCGCCGCCCGACATCGGCCACGCGCCCGACCGCCTGGCCTACGTCATCTTCACGTCCGGTTCCACCGGACGGCCCAAGGGTGTGGCGGTCGAACACCGCAGCGTGCTCGGCCTGTTCACCAACTGGCACGTCCGCATGGGCACCGTGCCCGGTGAGGCCGGTTCCGCCTGGTCCAGCATCGGCTTCGACGCCTCGGTGCACGAACTGCTGCTGCCGCTGACCACCGGTGGCGTGCTCCACATCGTCCCGGAGGAACTGCGCCGTGACCCGGAGGAGTTGCTGGGGTGGATGCGTAAGCACGGCATCGCACAGGCGTTTCTGCCGCCCGCGTACGTGAAGTGGATCGACGAGGACCCGGCCGGGCGGCTGCACGGACTGCGGCTGCGCACGCTGCTGACCGGTGTCGAGCCGATCCCGGAGGCGGCCCTGCACCGGATGACCCGGCACCTTCCCGGCCTGCGGGTCTGCTTCGGCTACGGGCCGACCGAGGCCACGCTTTACAGCACCGCCTACTACGATCCCCGGCCGATGGACCGCCCCTGCCCGATCGGACGGCCGCTGGCCGGCAGCCGCCTGTACGTGCTCGACGCCCGCATGCGGCCCGTCCCGCCCGGCGTGGTCGGCGAGGTCTATCTGGGCGGGGCCTGCCTCGCCCGCGGGTACCTCAACCGCCCCGACCTCACGAGGGAACGTTTCCTTCCCGACCCGTTCGTCCCCGGCGAACGCGTCTACCGCACCGGAGACCTCGCCCGCCGCCTCCCCGACGGCAACGCCCACTACGCGGGGCGCGCGGACGATCAGATCAAACTGCGCGGGTTCCGTGTCGAACCGGGTGAGGTGGAGGCGGCGCTCACGGCCCTGCCCGGCGTCCGCGAGGCCGTGGTCCTCACCGACCGTGACCTGGCCGGACAGCCCCGGCTGGTGGCGGGGATCGGCCGGGGCACCGCCGCCGCCCGCAGCGCGCACGAGTGGCGCACGGCCCTGTCCCGGCGGCTGCCCGACTATATGATCCCTGCCGTCTTCCTCGACCTGCCCGCCCTTCCGCTGAACCGCAGCGGCAAGCTCGACCGCCCGGCCTTGCTGCGCCTGGCCGGTGAGCAGGGCGCGAGCCGGGTCAACACGGCCAATCCGCGCGACCACGTCGAGCACCGCCTCTACCGCATCTGGCAGGACATACTGCTCCACCCCGACATCGGCATCGGCGACAACTTCTTCGACATCGGCGGCACTTCGCTGTCGGCCATCAAGATGGCGCACGCCGTCACCCGGGCGTTCGGCCGGCCGCTGCCGGTCGCCGAGGTCATGCTGCACCCCACGATCGAGGCGCTCGGCGGACGTCTGCGCGGACACGGCACGGACCGGGAGACCGGCAGCGTCATCGAGTTCCGGGCGGGTACCGGGCCCCGGGTGGTCTGCGTCCACCCGGCCGGCGGCACCGCCTTCTGCTACCTGCCGCTCGCCCGCTACCTGCCCGAGGGCGTGGGCCTGTCCGGTATCCAGTCACCGGGCGTGAATCCCGGCGAGGAGGTGCTGCCGACGGTCGAGGCGATGGCGGAAACGTATCTGCGGTTGCTGGAGCCGTTGGGGGAGGGCCCCTTGGTACTGACCGGCCTGTCCTACGGCGGACTCGTCGCCCACGCGATGGGACGCCTGCTGACCCGGGCAGGGCGCGGTGACGTCAGCGTGGTCCTGCTGGACACCCAGGCCACCGACGACCCGGCCGCCCGCTCCGGCATCACCCCGGTGGACTTCGACGAGTTCCGCGACAAGCTGGTGAGGTTCAACGGCATGTACCTCGGCATCGACGACGCCCAGATCGAGCGGTACTTCCGCATCTACAACCACAACCGGCTGACCGCCCGCGACCACGACCCGGCCACGTCCCCGGCCCGGCTCGTCCTCGCGCAGGCCGTACCGGGCGGCGCGGACACCCCCGAGCACGCCGAGGTACGCGACTTCTGGCAGCGGCGCGCCGCCGGCGACTTCCGGGTGGAGACCCTGGACTGCGACCACTGGGAGGTGCTGGAGGCTCCGCACCTCTCCCGTGTCGCGGCCCTGCTCACCGGCGAACTCCGCCATCACGGGTCACCTTCGGCCCACCCGACGGCCGCCACTCCTCCGGCTGCCGTGGCTGACTTCGGTGGGGAGTCCCGGTGAACCACGACTCCTCCCGGACCGGCGCCCCCGCACCCGGTACCGGCGCTGCCGGCGCCCCTACCTCCTCCTCCCTCGCCGACGCCGTGTTCGCCCAGGCCCGCCGTACGCCGGACCTGCCCGCTGTCGAGGACGGGGGCGTGGTCCTCGACTACGCGGGGCTGGAGCGGGCCAGTGGCCGGGTCGCCGGCCGGCTGCGCGGGGCGGGAGTACGGCCCGGTGACGCGGTCGCCGTGTGCCTGCCCAGATCGTGGCGGCTGGTCTGCGTCATGCTCGGCATCCGCCGCCTCGGCGCGACCGTCGTCCCGCTCGACCGGCTCAGCCCGCCGGAGCGGCAACGGCACATCCTCACCGACGCGCAGGCGGTAGCCGTCGTACACGACGACGGTGGCGCCGGCACGCACCCGCCCGCTCCGCCCGCCGGCGTCCGCGCGCTGGAGGCGGCCGAGCTGGTCGGCGACGACGAGCCGGCCACAAGCCCCCCTCCGCCGGCCGGCTTCTCACCCGCATCGCGCCTGTCGGTCGGCGCCCCGGCCGGCCCCCGCCCTTCCGTCACCTCCGCACCGGCCACCAGCCCCCAGGCCGGCACCCCGTCCCCGCCCCCCGTCGCCTTCCTCTTCTACACCTCGGGCACCACCGGTCGCCCCAAAGGTGTCGAGGTCACCGACGCGGGTGTGCGGCGACTGGCCGAGGCGGGATACATCGGGCTCGGGGCCAGGGTCCGCTACGGCTGCCTGGCCAACCCGGCGTTCGACGCGATCAGTTTCGAGGTGTGGGTGCCGTTGCTCACCGGCGGGACTTGTGTCGTACTCGCGGAGCACGCGGTGCACGATCCCCGGCGGCTGGCAGCCGAGTTGCGGGACCGCCGCGTCGACACCCTGTTCGTCACGACCGCGCTGTTCAACGCCGTCGTCGAGAAGGTGCCCGACTGCTTCGCCACCGCCCGGCAGGTGCTCATCGGCGGGGAACAGCTCAACGCCCGTCTGATCCGCCGCTGGTACGAGGCCAACCCCGGCTCCGGCGCCGTACTGCACAACGTGTACGGGCCGACCGAGGCGACCACCTTCGCGCTGTGCCACGCCATCCCCCGGGACTTCACCGGCGACCTGGTGCCCGTCGGCACCGCCCTGCCCGGTACCGGCGTCACCGTGCGCACCGCCGACGGACGCACCGCCGGACCCGGTGAGGTGGCCGAACTCCTGCTGTCCGGCCCCGCGTTGGCCCTCGGCTACCGCAACCTCCCGGAGGAGACCGCGCGGCGCTTCGTACAGCTGGCCGGCCCGGACGGCGCCGAGAGGCGCTGGTACCGGACCGGGGACCTGGTACGGCAGGACGCCGACGGCCTCGTCACCTACGTCGGCCGGGCCGACCGGCAGGTCAAGGTGCGCGGCTTCCGCATCGAGCCCGGCGAGGTGGAACGCAGCATCCTGGCCCACCCCGCCGTCCGCCAGGCGTACGTGTGCACCCGGCGCGACGACGACGGCCGCAACGAACTCCTCGCCTTCCTGGTGCCGGCGGAACAGCTCTCCGCGGACGCCTACGACGCGTACGACCGGCACCTCGCCGCCGCGCTGCCCCCCTACATGCGCCCCCACCACACCCACCTCGTGGACGCCCTGCCCCGGACCGCCAACGGCAAGGTGGACCAGGCCGCCCTGCTGGCCGGTGCCGGGGAGCCGTGGCGCGGTGGGGTCCGGGACGCCGTACCCGTCACGGCCGCCCAGCGGCGCCTGCTGGATGTCGCCGAGGAGGTGCTGGGGGTCACCGGACTGCGCCCGGACGACCGTTGGATACCCAGTGGCGGTGACTCGCTGAAGGCCCTGCGGCTGCGGTTCGAGATCCAGCGGCGCTTCGCCGCCGACCTTCCGCAGGAGCTCGTGCTGCGGGGCGACTTCGCCGCCCTGGCCGACGCCGTGACGGATCCCGGCGCGTCCGCCGGCGACCACCCGCCCGTGCTCGCGCCCACCGGCGAGCCCACCGCGCCGGCCACCGGCGAACAGGAACGGCTGTGGCTGCTGCACCAGCGCGATCCCCGGGACGCCTCGTACGACGTGCCGCTCGCCTTCGAGGTGCGCGGCCCGGTCGACCTCCGGGCCCTGCGCGCCGCCGTCCGGACGCTGGTCGAGCGGCATCCGGCGCTGCGCACCCGGCTCGTGCCCACCGCCCGGGGACTGCGGCAGCACGTCGACGCGCCCTACGATCCCTGGGAGCCCGACACCCGCGAGCCGTTCGACGCCCGGCCCGGGGAGCCCTGGCAGGACACCGCCGGCCGGTTCTTCGCCCGTCGTTTCGACCTGCGCGACAGCCGGATGCTGCGGGCCGCCTGGCTGCCCGGGGACGACGGCGGCACCCTGCTGTTGCACCTGCACCACATCGCCGTGGACGGCTGGTCGCTGAACATCCTCTTCCGCGACCTCACGGCCGCCTGCGCCGACGGGAAGGAGCGGCCGGACCCGGCCGCCGTGACCCCGCTGGAGTTCGCGCACTGGCAGCGGGCCTGGCACGCGAGCCCCGCCTACGGGCGCCTCCGCTCCCGGCTGCGCGACCACCACCGCGGCCACGACGAGCCGTCACCGGCCCTGGACACCGCCGGGCCGGGCGACCGCCCCGCCGCCCGGCTGCTGCACACCACCCTGGACACCGGGCGCCGGGCCGCGCTGGACCGGGTGGCCGCCGAGCGCGGCATGACCCGGTTCGAGCTGCTGCTGCCCGCCTTCGCCTGGGCGCTGTACGGCGTGACCGGCCAGTCCCGCCCGCTGATCGCCGCGCCCGTGGCGGGCCGGCAGCGGCCGGAGTTCGAGAGTTGCGTCGGCATGTTCGCCAACACCGTGCTCGTGCCGTCGCACCTGGAGCCGCACACCCCCCTCGGTGACCAGTTGGACCGGCACGCCGCCTCGGTGCGCGCGGTGCTGGACGGGCAGGACGTCGCCCTCGCCGACGTACTGGCGGACCAGGTCTTCCGCGAGCGCAGGCCGCTGTTCGACTTCATGTTCGTGCTGGAGAACACCGAGTTCGACGCGTTCCGGGTGCCGGGCTGCCGGGTGCGGCCGGTGTGGCCGAGACCGCTGGGCGCCAAGTGCGCGCTGACCCTGTCGGTGGTGGAGCACGAGTCCGGGTTCGACTGCCTGTGGGAGTACCGCGACGACCTCGGCGCCGAACGGGCCGAGGCGGCGGCCCGGCTCTTCCGCGAGGCGGTCGACCGGCTCGCCGACGGTGCGGACACCACCCTGCACGACCTGGTCGCCCCCTATCGGCGCGGCCTGCCCGAGTCCGGCCGGGGCCCCGAGCCCGCCGCCGGCTTCGCCACCGTCGCCGAGGGCTTCGCCGAGCAGGTGCGGCGCACCCCCGGCGCCCCAGCCGTCTCCGCCGGCGGCACCACGCTGACGTACGCCGAACTCGACGCGCACGCGGCGGCCCTGGCCGCCGACCTGGCCGCCCGCCACGACCTCCCCGACGACCCCGCCGCCCCGGCCGCCGTCGCCCTGTACCTGCCGCCCTCACCGGAGCACGTGGTGGCCCTGCTGGCAGCCGCCCGCCTCAACCTCACCGTCGTACCGCTCGACCCGGCCTATCCGCGTTCCCTGCTGCGGCACGTCCTCGACCAGGTCGACCCGGTGTGCGTCCTCGTCACACCCGAGCACGCCGCCGACCTCGGCCCGATCGCACCGCCCCGGCTGGCACGCCACGCCATCGCGCTGACCGGCACTCCCGCGCCGGTACGCGGCGCGCCGGCGCCGGCCCACGCGGGCCGCCGTCCGCTGTACACGCTGTTCACCTCGGGCTCCACCGGCACCCCCAAGGGCGTCCAGGTGTACGACCGGACCCTGTGCAACCTGCTGCACTGGCAGCGCGGGCCCGGGGGCCTGTCCCGTCCGGCCGTCACCCAGCAGTTCTCGATGCTGTCCTTCGACGTCTCCTTCCAGGAGATCTTCACCACCCTGTGCGCGGGCGGCCTGCTCCGCCTCGTGGACCCCGCGTGGCGGCACGACATGCCCGCCCTGCTGGAGCAGTTGGAGACGGGGGGAGCGGAGCGGATCTTCCTGCCGTACGTGGCGCTCCAACTGCTCGCCGAGCACGGCGTGCGCACGGGCCGCCATCCCTCGCGGCTTCGTGAAGTGATCACCGCCGGCGAGCAGTTGGTGTGCACCGACGCCATCCGCGGCTGGTTCGCCGGTCTGCCCGGAGCCCGCCTGTTCAACCACTACGGCCCGACCGAGACCCATGTCGTCAGCGGTCTGTGCCTGGACGGCGACCCGGCCGCGTGGCCGGTGCGTCCCGCCATCGGCCGGCCGGTCGCGGGTGCCGTGCTGCGGGTGGTCGACGAGGGCGGCCACCCCGTCCCGCCCGGCGCCACCGGACACCTGCTGATCGGCGGGCTCATGGCCGGGCGCTGCTACCTCGGCGACACCGGTCTCAACCGCACCCGTTTCACCGACGACCCCGAGCTGGGCACCTTCTACCGCAGCGGTGATCTGGCCCGCTTCGACGCGCAGGGTCTGCTGCACTACGCCGGCCGCGAGGACACCCAGGTCAAGCTGAGCGGCCACCGGCTGGAACTGGGCCAGGTCGAGGCCGCGCTGCTGGAGTACCCGGGGATCACCAACGCGGTGGTGAGCGTCGTGGACGGGGCCCTGGTGGCCTGCCTCCAGTGCCGGGACGACGACCCCGACCCCGATCTCACGGACCTGACGCGCCACCTGGCCGAACGGCTGCCCGCCCACGCGCGCGTGGCCAGGTTCCGGCGGCTGACCGCGCCGCCGCGCACCCCTAGCGGGAAGCTGGACCGCCGGGCGGCCGTCAGCGCTCCCGGCCACGACCTGACCCCCCGCGGCGGCGCCACCCCGAAGACCCCTCCGGCCGCGCTGGAGGAACGGCTCGCCGCCCTGTTCGCGGACGCCACCGGCAAGACGGTCGACGCCCGGCAGCGGTTCTTCGACGCCGGGGCCACCAGCCTGGACCTGATGCGCTTCCACCTGCGCTGCGCGGGCGAGGGCGACCTGCCCTTCGACGTGCCCGACCTCTTCGAACACGTCACGATCAGGGAGCTGGCCCACGCCGTGGAGTCCCGCAGGGGGCCCGTGACACCGCCGGCGGCACAGCAGCCGGCCGGAGCGGCCGGAGCGGCCGGAGCGGCCGGGTGCGAACGGCAGCCGGCCGGAGCAGTCGCCGTTCGCGCCGCGTACGACGGTGACGCGCGCGGGTACACCCCCGACCGCCCGGAGCCCGTCGCCGTCATCGGCATGGCCGTGCGGCTGCCGGGCGCCCCCGACCTGGCCTCCTTCTGGGATCTGGTCACCTCGGGCGGACGCGGCATCGAGCACTTCTCCGCGCCCGACGGCCGGGTCGGCGCCCGCAGCCAGCTCGACGGGCCGCTGTCCTTCGACCCGGCGCGGTTCGGCATCAGCCCGGCCGAGGCCCGCCTGATGGACCCGCAGCAGCGGCACCTCCTGATGAGCTGCGTGGAGGCGCTCGCGCACGCCGGGCTCGCCGATCCCGCCGCGCGGCGCGTGGGCATCGTGGCCGCCTGCGGCGAGGACACGTACGGCCGGCGCATGCTCCACGAGGCCGACCCTGCCGCCCTGCCCGACTCCTTCCGGCTGGCCCTGCACCACGAGAAGGACTTCCTGGCCACCAAGGCCGCCTACCACCTGGGCCTGACCGGCCCCGCCTTCAGCGTGCAGTCGGCCTGCTCCAGCTCGCTCGTCGCCGTGCACGTCGCCGCCGGGATGCTGCGGCAGGGCGACGCCGACGTGATGCTCGCCGGCGGCGTCCTCGTGGACCCGGACCTGACCGACGGCTACACCTACCGGCCGCAGCACATCTTCTCCCCGGACGGACACTGCCGGCCCTTCAGCGCGGACGCCGCGGGCACGGTCGGCGGCAGCGGGGTCGGCGTCGTCGTCCTCAAGCCGCTCTCCCTGGCACGCCGGGACGGCGACACCGTCTACGCGGTGGTCACCGGCTCGGCCGTCAACAACGACGGCGCCCGCAAGCTGGGGTACAGCGCCCCGTCGGTGCCCGGCCAGCGCGACGCCATCGAGACGGCCGTACGGCGCGGTGGGCGCGGCGGCGGCGACCTCGGTTACGTGGAGGCGCACGGCACCGGCACCCGGCTGGGGGACCCGGTGGAGGCCGCCGCCCTGCGCCAGGCGTACGGCCTCGGGGACGGGGCACGGCTCGCGCTGTCCTCGGTCAAGAGCCAGATCGGACACCTCGGTGCCGCGGCCGGTGTGGTCGGACTGGTCCGCGCCGTGCTCGCGGCGCACCACGGGATCGTCCCGCCCACCGTGGACTTCGACCGGCTGGGCCCCGAGCTGGAGGGCGGGCCGTTCCGCGTGCCCACCGAAGCCGAGCCCTGGCCGGTACCGGGTCCGCGCGTGGCCGCGGTGAGCAGCTTCGGCATCGGCGGGACCAACGCGCACGTGCTGCTGGAGGCACCGGACGGCACGAGCGGTGCGGGCGCCGAGGCCGTTCCCGTGGTGCCCTGTCTGCTGCTCTCCGCCGGCAGCCCGGAGGCGCTGCGCGCGGACGGCCGCCGTATCGCCGACCACCTGACCGCACACCCCGAGCACTATCCCCGGGTGCTGCGCCACCTCCAGGCGGGCCGCCCCGCACTCGCCCACCGGGCCGCCGCGGTCTGCCCCGACGTGGAGTCGGCCGTGTCCTGGCTGCGCTCGCTCACTCCCACCCGTCCGCCGGCGTCCGACGTCCACGTCGTCGCCGGGCACCACGACCCACGGAAACTGGCCGACGCGTGGACGGCGGGCCACCCCATCACCTGGCCCCCGGGCCCGGCACCGGCCCCGTGGAACTTCCCGCCGCCCTCCTTCGACCTGGCCGAGTACGACTTCCCGCGCCGGGTCGTGGTACCGGGCGGCGAGCGGACCGGCGGCATCGGTCACGAGCGGGCGCGTGAGGCCGGCCGGGAGGGGGCGCGGGGCTCGGGCCACGGGGCCGGGTGCGGGGACGACACCGCGGTCGTCGCCGGTGTCGGTGACGGCGCTGGTGCCGGTGTCGGGTGGCCGGCCCGGCTGCCCGCCGACCGCTGGTTGCACCAGCCGCTGTGGGTACGGCTGCGCAGAGCCCGGGCGCACTCGGGCGAGGACGTCGCACCGCGCCGTACCGCCGTGGTCGTCGTACCGCCCGGCACCGGATCCGGGGCGTGGCGGGAACTGGAGAGGCACTACGCGCGAGTGGTCCTGGTGCGGGCCGGTGACACGTTCGCCCGCCGGGACGGTACCGCATATGACGCCGACCCGGCCGATCCCGCCCAGCTCGCGGCGCTGCTCGCCGAGGTGACCCCGGCCGGCGGGGCCGGTGTGGACTGGCTGCACGCGCTGCCGCTCGCCGTCCGCGGTGAGGTCGGCCGGCGCTCCCTGGAGACCGCCCGGTGGGCGTGCCTGGACACGGTGGCGGCCCTGTGCCGGGCCCTGGCGGACGTCTCCGCCGCGCGGCGGCCCCGCGTGTGGCTGCTGTCGTACGAGGCACAGCCGGTCACCGGTGAGGTCGCCCGCCCCGAGGCCGGCCTGCTCGCCGCGGCGGTCCGGGTGCCCCGCCAGGAGCTGGGGCTGTCCCTGCGCTGGGCCGATCTGCCGGGTCCCGAACCGGCCGACTGGGTGCCGTATCTGGCGGATCTCCCGGGCGGGCAGGGGGACGGGGAGGACGGGGACGCGGCTCGGTCCGAGCCGGAGCTTGCCCTGCGGGGCGGGTACTGGTGGCGGCGCACCGTGCAGACGGTCCCCGGGCCGGAAGCGGTCGGCTCGCGTCCGGGCTCCGGCCGCACCGGAACCCATCTCGTCCTGGGCGGCACCGGGGGCATCGGCAGCACCATCGCCGCCGACCTGCTGCGGCGGTCGGCCGGCAACCGGGTGGTCCTGGTCGGACGCCGGCCCGGCCTTCCCGCGGTGCTGGCGCCGTGGGCCGACCGGATCACCATGGTGCGGGCGGACCTCGCTGAGGAGGCACCGGAACCGGTCGCCGACCGGCTCGCGCCCCATCTCGACGGGCTCGTCGGCATCGTGCACGCCGTGGGCATCGCCGCCGGCGGACTGCTGGTACGCCGTGACCGGGCGAAGGCCCGTCGGCGTACGGCGGCGAAACTGGGCGCCGCCCTGCTCACCGAGCGCCTGATCGCCGCGTACCGCCCCGACCACGCCGTCTACTGCTCGTCCATGTCGGCCCGGTTCGGTGGCGTCGGCCTGTTCGACTACGCGGCGGCCAACGGCCTCCTGGACGCCTTCGCCCACTACGCGCCCGGCACCGGCGCCGACCGTACCGCCCGGGTGTCGATCGGCTGGGACGCCTGGCGGGAGGCCGGCATGGCGTGGGACGTACCCGCCCCGGACGCCCGGCACAAGCACCACCTCGCCGTCGCCCTCACCCCGGAAGAAGGCGCGGCCGTCTTCGGACAGGCTCTGGAACTGGGGCTGCCGCACCTGATGGTGAACACCACGCCGTTGTCCGAGGCCGGCGTCTTCTACGGGCCGGGAGCCGCCGCACCGGAGAGAAGGCCCGCGCCCGAGTCACCGGCCCCGGCACAGGCCCACCCACCGGCTCCGGAACCGGCAGCGGCCTCGGCACAGGCCCAGCCGCCGGTTCCGGCACCGGCTTCCACCCCGGCACACCCACCGGTCCCGGCACCGGCGCCCGCTCCCGTACGAACCACTCCGACCGCATCCGCACCCGCCCCCTCCCCCGACCCCCTCCCCCACCTCACCGCCACCACGGCCCACTTGCTCGGTCTCCCCGGCGTCGACCCCGACAGCCCCCTCTACGACCTCGGTGCCGACTCGCTCACCCTGCTCGACCTCCTGGACGAGGTGAACCGGCGGTTCGGTGCCGACCTCGACCTGTCCCGGCTCAGTCACCGCGTCACCCTCACCGAGATCGCCGGTCATCTGCGCACCCGGACCCAGCCGGCGCCCGGCGGCACGGCGGCGCCGGTGGACGTCGAGGTGTGGCAGCGCGGCACCGGCCCGGACGTGCTGTGCCTGGTGCATCCCGTCGGCGGTGACATCCAGGCGTACCGTCCGCTGGTGTCGGCGCTGCCGCCGGGGCCGACCGTCTGTCTGATCCCCGACCCGGCGCTGCGCGACCCGGACCGGCCCGCCTGGTCGGTCGACGAGCGCGCCGCGCACTATCTCGCGGCCGTCCGCGCCGCGTTCCCGCCGGCCGCTCACCGGCTGCGCCTGGCCGGCTGGTCCTTCGGGGCCTGGACCGCGCTGTCGATGGCCGCCCTCGCCGAGGCGGACGGCGACCCGGTACCCGGCCTGTACCTGCTGGACCCGCCGCCACCCGACGCCGGACCACGGCTGGCGGCCTACGACGAGCGGCAGGTGGACGCCGTCTTCGCGCGCGAACTGGCCGGCAACCGGGCGGAGCCGCTGACCGGGCCGGGCCGCGGACACGCGGAGCGCCTTGCCCACTGCTGCCGGGCCAACCTGGCGGCCATGGCCGGGCACCGGCCGCCACGGCTGACCCGTACGCCGGCCGTCCTGTGGCTGGCCGGGCGGCCCGTGCCGGACGCGCACGCCCTCGCCCCGGAGCCCGCAGCGGCGGCGCGCTGGCGCGGCCACCTGCCGCCGTCCGCCCGCGTCCTGCGCGTCGACACCGACCACTACGGGCTGGTCGCCCCGCCCCGGGCGGCTGGAATCGCGTCCGTCATCGGCGCGGACCTCGCCCCGCACTACCGGACCCGGGAGCCGTCCCACCCGCCCGTCCCCGCCGAATCCCGCCCTCTGTAGCCGATCACCGCCGGTCCGGCGGACGACCCGGATCACCAGGAGGAACCCCCTTCATGCAACACCCTTACGCCCGCCTCCCCGACCGCTCCTTCTGGCGCACCGCGGTCGCCGAACGTCCGCCGGCGGACATCCAGGACCTCTGGACGCCGAAGTTCCCCATCGGCCAGGACGCCCCGGTCATCACCGCCGGCTCCTGCTTCGCCCGGCACATCGGCCCGGCCCTGCTGCGGGAGGGCATGCACTGGTACGACGCCGAGCCCCCGCCGCCCGGACTCACCGCGGAGGCCCGGCAGGACCGCGGCTACCGCCGTTTCTCCTTCCGCACCGGCAACATCTACACCGCGGCCGGGCTGCGCCAGTGGTTCGCCTGGGCGCTCGGGAAGCAGACGCCACCGGTCGAGGTGTGGCGGGACACGGACGGCCGCTGCCACGACCCGTACCGTCCCACCGTCGAACCCGACGGCTTCTCCTCGCCCGAGGAGGCGCTGGCCTCCCGCCAGGTCACCCTCGACGCGATCCGGCGCGCCCTGGCCACGGCCGACGTGCTGGTCTTCACGCTCGGCCTGACCGAGGCCTGGCACGACACGGCGGACGGCACCGTGCTGCCGATGTGCCCGGGCACGGTCCGGGGCACCTTCGACCCGGACCGGCACCGCCTGCGCAACCACACGGTCGCCGAGGTGCTGAGCGATCTGACGGCGGCCCTCACCCTGGCCCGGGAGGCCGGTCCCCGGCTGCGTACCGTCCTCACGGTGTCGCCGGTGCCGCTGACCGCGACCGCGACCGGCGCGCACGCCCTCGTGGCGACGACCCACTCCAAGTCCGTCCTGCGGGCGGCGGCGGGGCAGCTGGCCGCGGAACTGGAGCACGTCGACTACTTCCCGTCCTACGAGATCGTCACCGGCTTCCCCTACCGGGCCGCGTTCTACGAGCCCAACCTGCGCACGGTCAGCGCCGACGGGGTTGCCTTCGTGATGCGGCACTTCCTCGACGGGCTGCACGGCCGGACCGGCCGCCCGGAGCACGCCCCCGACCCCACCCCCACCCCGGACGCCGGCGGAGAGGACACCTGGTGTGACGACGCCGTACTCGACTACTACAGCCACGGCCCCGGCCACACCCCCGGCCCGGTTCCTGCTCCTCGGTGACTCGCACGCGGCGTGCGTCGGACGGGCCGCCGAGGCCGCCGGGCTGCCCTTCCAGGGCGGTCCGGTGGGCTCCGGGCGCGACTTCCTCGGGCCCTTCTTCGACGCGGACGGCCCCGACGTCGTCTTCCGCGACGCCGAGGCCCAGCGGCTGTACCGCCGGTTCCTCGACGCGCTGGGCGCACCCTCGCTGGACCGGCTGTCGGTGCCGCTGGTGTGCACGTTCGGCCTCAGCGCGCACACGATCGCCACCCGGGAGAACTGGGCCGTGCACCGGGACGCGCGGGGCGCATACGACCCGGGGTTCCTGGGCAGCGACCTGTTCGCCGCGCTGGTGCGGGCCACGGCCCGCGGCGCGCTCGCCTTCTACGAGCATGCCGTCGGGCTGGGGCTGCGCGTCCTGGCCCTGATGCCTCCGCAGCGGGTCCCCGCCATGTCCGATCCGGCGGTCTTCTTCGCGGCCCAGCGCGTCCTGCGCGCCGAACTGGCCGCGCGCGGCGTGGAGATCGTCGACGTGCGGGCCCGGGTCACGGACCGCTCGGGACTCCAGCGCCCCGCGTTCAGCGCGGCCGACGACCCCATCCACGGCAACCTCGCCTTCGGCCGCCTGCTCGTCGCCGACCTGCTCGACCACGGGCTGTGACCCGACCACACCACCCCATGGACGCCCACCACCCCATGGACATCTCTCGCACCCCCCGTTCCCGAGGAGGAACCACGTGGAGGAGTACGCACTGCAGGCCGTCGAGCGCCTCACGACCCGGCCGCCGGAGCCGTACGAGACCCTGTCGGTCCGGACGATCACCCCGGTGCTCGGCGCGGAGGTGTCCGGCCTGGTCCTCTCGCGGGAGCTGACACCGCAGCAGGAGAAGGAGGTCAAGCACGCGTTCCTCGCCCATCACGTGCTCGTCTTCCGGGACCAGGACCTCACCCCCGAGCAGCACAAGCGGTTCGCCGGCCTCTTCGGTGAACTGCACCCCGTGGCGCTGGCGGCCGAGGGTTCCGACCCGTACATCCTGGAGATCAAGGCCACCAAGGAGTCCCGGATGGTCGCCGGTGACGGCTGGCACGCCGACGGCACCGCCGACACCGCCCCATCCCTGGGCTCCATGCTGCACCTCACCACGGTCCCCGAGGGCGGCAGCGGCGGGGACACCATGTTCGCCAACATGCACCTGGCCTACGAACTGCTCTCCCCGGCCCTGCGCGGCTTCCTCGACGGTCTGACCGCCGTGCACGACGGCGCCCTGCCCTGGACGGCGGCTGGCCTGACCCCGCCCGCGGAGTACGACGTCCCGCGCACCGAACACCCCGTCGTGGTCCGCCACCCGGAGACCGGCCGCAAGCTGCTGTTCGTCAACGCCCCCTACACCTCGCACATCAGCCAGCTGTCCCGCGCCGAGAGCACCGCCCTGCTCGACCTGTTGTACGCGCACGTCGCCCGCACCCCGCTGCTGCAGTGCCGGGTCCGCTGGGAGCCCCGCACCCTGGTGTTCTGGGACAACCGCTGCGTCCAGCACCACGCGGTGTGGGACTACTTCCCGCTCACCCGCCACGGCCGGCGCGTGGCCATCGAGGGCACCCGCCCGCAGGCCTGACTCCCGCCGCACCGGCGGGGAAGGAGACGAGGACGCAGATGAGCACGGATGCCGCGGGGGCCGGGGCCTTCCTGGCCGCGCTGGCCGGCGCCGCCCCCGCGCCCCCGGTGGACACCCGCGTACCGGACGGGGTGTGGCACCTGCTGACCGCCCTGTACGAGGAGCTTCCGGGCCCCGCCGCGGACAGCTGGGCCCGCGAGGTGCACGGCGCCCTGCGGGCCGGGCGGCCGGCGGGCGGGCTGTGGGCGGTGCACGCCTGGCAGGCCGGTACCGTCCTGCCGCTGCTGGCAGAGGCGTGGCCGGACGACGGGGCCGGCGCGGTGGCCGACCTGACCGCGCTGCACCGCGCGGCCGCCCGCGCCCCGGTGGCCCACGGCAGCTGGCGGGCGGCCCTGCGGCCGGTGCTGCTGCGGGTGTACGGGGCGGCGTACGAGCACCGCTCCGCCTACACCGAGGCACACACCAACGCGCGTTCCTACGCCCTGGCGCACGGGTACACCCCGGCCGAGGCCGACGCGTACGGGCGCCAGTACGCCGAACTCAGCATGGACGCGAACGCGGCGTCCTTCGCCGAGGCCCACGCGCGGGCGGTCGGCGACGCCCTGGCCCACGCCTACGCCGGTGACCGCGCCGAGCCCTACGCGGCGACGTACCCTGCCGCCCAGGTCCGCGCGGTGGTCCGCGCCCTCGAACGCCCCGCGCCTCCGCCCACCGCCGACGCGACCGGGACCGGCCCGGGGGGAGCGGCGCGGCCGGCGGTCACGCTGGCCGACGGGCTGAGCGGCGTGCTGCGGTGCCACGGGGGGTGATGCGGTGCCGGACTCCGGTCCTCATGGCGCGGTCTCCGTCGCCGTGATGCCGGGCGCGCGGGTCTCGGCCTTGATGACGGGAAGCACCTCGGTGAGGAGGAGTTCCAGGCTGCTGTCGGCGAGGTCTTCGGGCAGGCCGGGGTCGAACTGGCCGACGAACCGGTCGGCGCCGAGCACCTCGTGGTGGGCCATGATGCCGTCGATGACCTGCTGCGGGCTCCCCACCAGCAGGCCCTTGGCGATCCACTGGTCGTAGACGGGCCGCGGCATGCCGCCGGGGAAGCTGGGGTGGGAGGAGAAGTAGCGGGAGTAGTACGGGAAGAACTGCTCCCGGGCGCCCTGCGAGGTGCGTGCGATGAACATGTGCCCGCCGGTGGCCAGCCGCAGCGACGCGGGATCGTGGCCGGCCTCCGCCCCCGCACGCCGGTACAGGTCGACCAGGCGCATGCCGTCGCGCGGCCCGGTGAACAGGGCCAGGAACATCGGCTGCCCGAGCGTTCCGGCGCGTACGGCGCTCTGCGGGGTGCCTCCCACCCCGATCCAGACGGGCAGCCTCTCCTGGGCGGGCCGGGGTCCGATCCACACGTCGCTCAGCGGGGCCCGGAACGTGCCTTCCCAGGGCTTGTCGGGGTCGTCGCGCAGCTGGAGCAGGAGGCGGACCTTCTCGTCGAACAAGGCCTCGTAGTCCTTGAGGTCGTACCCGAACAGGCGGTACGACTCGGGGAACACACCACGCCCGACCGTGATCTCGGCCCGTCCGTGGGCGATCTGGTCGAGGGTGCCGAACTGTTCCATCAGCCGCACGGGGTCGACCGTCGAGAGGACGACGACGGCTGTCGTGAGCCGGATCCGGCGGGTCGTCGCCGCGATGGCCGCGAGCACCACCTCCGGTGCCGAGACCGCAGCTGCAGCCGCCTTTACTCTCGCGCAACGTCCGCAGCTCGTCCGCGCGACCGCGCAGTCCTTTGCGGGCGTCCGGGCCGATGCGCTGCGCCGCCTCGGGCGGTTTGGTCAGGTAGGCACAGGCCTATTCCTGCTTGGCTCATTGGGGGCCCTGATCGCCTACTCAGTGTTGGCAGGCCGCTGACCGGGCGCCTTGAGCTGGCGCAGGGAGACCCGCGCGCGTGACCACTGCGGTTGAAGGTAGCCCACGCCCCGGCGGGACGCCGCTGACCGAGCAGGTCGTCGCATGGCTCATCACGTCGAATGGGCGGGCGACCGCTATCACGGTCGACGCGTACAGCCATGTCGAGGAACGCCGACAGCGCCGACACCTTCATCCCACCGGGCGAGGAACTGGAGTCATCGGCGGAAGCCTGATCGGGCTGCGAACGATCTCGCTCCTGAGCGCGGCGACGGTCTCGTCATGTGCGGCGAGGCGCGCTTCAGCTCGGCGACCTGGGGCTTGAGCCGTTCGATCTGGACGGCCCGCGGATCGGTGGCATGTTCGGCCGCTTGCAGAGCTCACAGACGCGGCTCGAACTCTTCGGCGAGGTGCGGGTAGGGGCCGGGACGCTTCGTGCCGTCGCATTTCTGCTTCGCGTAGAACGCAGTCCGCTTCTCAGACAGCCCAGGTGGCTGGCTTCTCTCCCACGGGCAGCAGACCACCCTCGTCCGGCGGACCGTCGTCGGTGCCATCCGCAATCTCGGCGACGAAGGTGCGGTACGGCTCAGGCAACACCACGCCGTGCCTGCGCTCCCACACGAGCCCGTCTACCGCTGCAGAGGACTTCAACCAGGACCGCGGCACATGCGTCGAGGCATGCCTGCCTGTCGGCCACCGTCAGGCCCAAGAGGCGCGGTCAGACGGAGAATAGCGCAGGTTCGGAATAATGCCTCTTCACCAGTAGGTTCACGAGACCCAGGAAGCGATCGTCGGCGCGGTCACCGGATCGCTGAGGACGCCCAGGAAACTGCTGCTGGGCCGCTCCGACACCGACGGCCGCCTGCAGCACACCGGCCGCACGACAACGCTCCCCCAGGCAGTCGCCCGCAGCGTTGCCGTTCTCCTGGCCTCGTCCAAAGGCGAACACCCGTGGACGGGCTGGACCTTCTCCGCCGGATGGGGCAGCCGGGAAGTCCTGGACGTCACCCTGGTCCGGCCCGAGCTCGTCGTGGAAGTCGGCGTCGACGTCACCCGCGACAGCACCGGCCGGTGGCGGCGCCCAGCGCGATGGCACCGCCCGCGCCCCGACCTGTCCCCCGACGCAGCTCAACGACACCACCCACAGCCTCCGCAACAACGACACCCCCTGCGGCGCCTCGTAACCGCCCTGAACGGGTCCATCCGACTCCCGGCCACCCGCCTACAGGCCGCGGGCCGGCCGCCGCCCCGGCACCGGAGTCTTCCTCGGGGCTAACCCCGTAGACCGCTCCGCCAGGCACCGTGGCCCGCAGCCCGGCGGGACGAGGTAGCGGCGGCCGGGCCCGCGCCAGGCCTGACGGCAGGCCTCGTCAGGGCGATGCCCAGGCGCCGCAGACCGGGGAGAACCGACATACGCGCTCTGGTCAGCGCATGCGATCAGGATGGACGCTCCTGTGGATTGAAAACATCACCAGCAGCCGGGACTTACTGATCGTTTCAGAATGCCGCCCTGCGGAGACGCTGGCGGCCCATGGAACAATCCCCTTCAACCACGGGCTCAGGGGGGATGACGCCGTATGGAACGGGTTTGGGATGCACGAGGGCTCGTGCTTGGTTACGTCGACGCTCTGAAGGCAGTTGACGCGGCCATGAGGGCGGCGATCCCTTCGCTTGAGCGACTCGCAGATGTCCTTGGCCTGGTCCGTTCGCACCGGATCATCAACCGGAGTGGGCGGGTCGGCACCTACTCCTACTCGGTTCATGGGGCCGGGTGCCGCTTTGTCAGTGACGACGGCATCGAGGTCGATGTCGACTTCGCACCCGACGGAAGCGAGATCTTCGACCTCTGGCGGCTGCGCTGGTACGGGCTGAGCCTGCCGGAGCCTCTTGACGTCACGGATCAGGACCTGCGGACCGCCGTGCGGTCCCTTCAACCGCTTCTGACCGAGGTGCGACCGGGGTGGTTCAGTGTCGCTAGCTGATCGCTTCAGGATGAGGTGCGCAGGCGGCGCAGGCATATGAGGCTGCAGGCAAGTTCGAGCAGGCCCTGGTGGAGATCGGCGCGTCGTTCGTAGCGGGTGCGGAGCCGTTTGAACTGGTGCAGCCAGGCGAAGGCACGCTCGACGACCCAGCGCACCTTGCCCAGTCCGGAGCCGTGAGCGACGCCGCGTCGGGCGATCATCGGCTTGATGCCGCGTTTCCACAGCAGGCGGCGGTACTTGTCGAAGTCGTAGCCCCGGTCGGCATACAGGCGCCGGGGCTTGCGGCGGGGACGTCCCCGAAGACCCCGGATCGACGGGACGGCGTCGAGCAGGGGCAGGAGCTGGGTGACGTCGTGCCGGTTGCCACCGGTGAGCGTGACGGCGAGCGGGGTTCCGTGACGGTCGACGATCAGGTGGTGCTTCGAGCCAGAGCGGGCCCGATCGACGGGCGAGGGTCCGACGTGGTCCCCCCTTTCAGTGCCCGGACGTGCGATCCGTCCACGGAGCAGTCGTCCAGGTCCAGCAGGCTGGCGCGACGAAGCTCGGTCAACAGGGCGGCGTGCAGGCGCGGCCAGACGCCGGCCTCGGTCCAGTCCCGCAGTCGGCGCCAGGCCGTCACACCTGAACAGCCCACTGCCTCCGCGGGGACGTCACGCCACGCGACACCGGTCCGCAGTACGTACATGACGCCGGCGAGCGCTACTCGATCGGGAACACGCAGCCGCCCCGGGTGGCGGTGGCGCCGTTCGGGGGCGGGTGGCAGCAGCGGGGCCACCCGCTCCCACAGGTCATCCGGAACAAGATCAGCACGCACGCCGGACACCCTGCCGACCAAGATCGTCGAGCGCAAGACCCGCGGCTCAACTCATTCTGAAACGATCAGTAAGTCGGCTCAGGCTCTACCAGAGGGCCATATTGCCCTCGACCGCCAGCCGCAGCGCTTCGAGGTCCAGCACCGTGCCCAGCGGTGAGGGGCTTACCAGGCGACCGTTGGGCTTCAGCCGCCCCATCTTCTCGCCGACCCAGCCCGCGCACACCTTGTAGCGGCGAACGGGAACGCCGAGGTCCCGCATGAAGGCCAGCAGCGTGGTCCGGTCCTGGGCGATCTCTGCGGCGACGGGAGCGAGCGCGCGGCCGAGCGCAGAGCTCCGGGAGGCGCGCACCAGATGGGCGGCACGTTCGGCGCCGACGGTGGCGATGGCGAGGTGGTCGTTGAGGTAGATACCGAGCAG
This sequence comes from Streptomyces sp. NPDC004658, assembly GCF_040609555.1. Classification (NCBI taxonomy): domain Bacteria; kingdom Bacillati; phylum Actinomycetota; class Actinomycetes; order Kitasatosporales; family Streptomycetaceae; genus Streptomyces; species Streptomyces sp. NPDC004658. Next base: position 2,769 of record NZ_JBEXKG010000115.1, on the reverse strand, counting down.
CTTCACGTCCGCACCTTGTCCGGCGGGGTGGCGGTGGAGGGCGCCAGCATGGGTAGGGGCGTTCATCTGCGGACTCCTTCGATCGTTGGGGACTTCCCTGCCGAAGCGGCGGGGTCGCCGCCGAGCCGGGGGTACGCGTCGCCGGCCGTCGTCCAGCCACCCAGCTGATGCCAGACGCGCCCGCGCCGGGCCAGTCCGTGCACCGACGCCGCCCCCAGCCCGCGTGCGGCTCCGGTGACCACCACGGTCCGGTCCTGAAACGGGCCGACCGTCACCTGCTGTTCCTTCCTGGGCTCCTGGGTGGTTCCGGCTCGCGTCTGGTCCACCGCCCCCGGCCGCCGACGGCGCCTGTGGGCTCGGCGCCCGGCCCGCGGAGCTCTTCCTTGCAGGCGACAGCGGGCCTTCCCTTTCGGGCGATTCCAGCCAGCGGGTGGAGATGTGCACACCGTCGGCCGGCCGGCCCCCCGACATCGCGGCGGCGGCCAGGCAGAACCGGACCCACATGTTGAGCTGGATCTCCTTCGCCAGGCGCAGGCGCGAGTACAGGAGGTGCACCAGGCGGCTGCTGGCACAGGCCCACAGCTCGATCTCGAACACCAGCAGGCCGTCCTCCTCCCGCGCGCGGAACTGCACCTGACCGGCCTCCAGGTGACCGCGCAGGGTCACCAGGTGCAGACGGTCGACGTCACGATGGGCGACCTTGACGGGGCCGTTCCAGGGCCCTGGCATCTCCACCAGCACCTCGTCCCCGACGTCCAGACCGTGGTCACGGAGCTCACCGGTGTGGATGTCGACCACCTCGGAGGGCACGAAGCCCTTGAAATCGCGGCAGACCCACGTGATGAGCCGGTCCGGAGCGACGTCGGTATCGGCGATGCGCACGCGGAAGAGGCGGTGGAACAGGGGGCCGCAGCCATCGCGTACGTGTTGCACGCGGCTGTCGACCGCTGCGGGCGGCAGCGGCGGTGGAAGGTCCGTCTCGTCACCGCGGCACTCGCCGCCCCGGTGCAGAGGCGTCGTCTCCCACAGGTAGCGCAACGTGAACAAACCTGTACCCAAAAGCCAACGCCCGGGCACGGCAAGTATCCGCGGGCAGCGCGGACGCGTCATCAATGCCCCCTAAACCATAGAAAGCTGGCAGATACATCCAAACGCGCCTGCAGCAAGCCGAGTCTCTACCGACCTGACCAGGCGTACTTGGCCACGGCCACCTTCGACGACCGCGACAGGGCCTTGACCAGGAGTTTGTACGGCTTGGCCGCGACCTGACCGGCGGGCTGGAGGTAGTAGCCGTCGGCGATGCGGATCGGGTCGACCGACTCCAGGGGCACGAACGCGTCGATCTCGATCGCCTTCGCGGTCGGCAGAGGCAGGTTGCCGAGGTCCTCGTCGGTGATCGGGATGACCTGCGTCCTGGTCAGCTCGTATCCCCTGCCGATCTCGTCCTGGGAGACCTCACGGTCCTCCAGCTCACACACCTTGCGGTAGCACACCCGCCCCTGGTCGGGCAGGTGATACCGGTGGAACCGGATGGAGTGGTCCTCGGTGGCGCTGACCACGTTGATCGGCACCGTGACCAGGCCGAAGGAGATCGCGCCGGACCAGATCGCTCGGGGCATGGCACACCTTCCCACTCACCCCGAGCTCCTCCAGCCTAGGAACGCCGCCTGCGGCCCGCATCTGTCCGCACACCCGCGCCCGGCCCGCGTGGCATACGCAGCCGGCCCACGATCAGGCCACCCGTTCGGCTCCGTGTGCGTGGGCCGGCAAGAGGGCACTCCGCTGTCTGCGTTGTGAATGCCCACTGGGCGGTGGTGTCGCGGCCGGCCCCCGAGTCCGGCCGCGACACCCCCACCGGGGCGCCGGCCCCGGAACGCCTGCGCACGCCCGCACAGGGAGAGACGGCTACCGCCCCCCGGCTGACTCCGCCATGCGCATCACGGAAGGTGGGCCGCCCCCTCACGAGGCGACCCACCCCGGCGTCTACCGCTGCGTGAGATCAGTCGCGGTGTCCTTCGCGGTTGTCACCGCCGCGACGCCAACCGTCGCCCCAGTGGCCGCCGCCATGACGGCCGACGCCGGCAGCGCCACCGCCCCCACCAACCCAGCAGCCACACCGGCAACGGCGGTCAGACGACGGACGGAAGAAGACGAGGCGTCTTGCACGTGGGCGGGCACGATTCGGTCCTCGTGTTCGCACGCGTTGTCGGCGTGGGCGCGGGGGTTGAGGCAGGTGTTGCGCCGGTAGAGGCGTACGGGCCAGAGCGGGTAGAAATTCGGGCTGGATCCCGACGAGAAGAAGTACGTAGAGCATCTCAGTGACGACGGGCGGGTATGACACCGACGCACGACTTGCCACCCCCTCACAGGAGGACAGCGTTGAAGCGACCGCGACTGGCGTCCCTCACTGGCGCCGTGCTTCTCACTGCCGCGAGTCTCACCGGCATCACGCTCGCAACCGCCGCGCCCGCTCAGGCCACGCCGCAGATGTGCGCCGACACCCTGGCCTGGTACGGCTACCCCATGACCGACCAGCGCTGGAAGGCCTGTTACGAGGGCTACAAGACCCAGCACACGGTTGAATGCGCCGTGATGCTCAAGGCCACCGGCGTCGCCGATGTCGTCTCCAGCTACGCCTGCGAGAAGGCTCAGTGGATCTGACCCGCATCTGATCTCAGAAGCCGTTGTCTTTCCGAGAGCGGCGGGTCTGTTTCCGCTGGTCAGGTGTAGGGGCGGTGTTTCGGCGGGAAGGACGGGGTGTCGTGTCGT
>NZ_JBEXKG010000114.1:0-25063 GCF_040609555.1 Streptomyces sp. NPDC004658 | reverse complement strand
GGCGCGGTACGGCGCCGGGTCGTGGTCGCCGTGGACGTGCCCGACGGCGCCGCGAGCGCCGACCCGGACCGCGCGCTCGAACCCGCCGCGCTCGGCGAGGTCACCGTGCGGGTCACGGTGCCGCTGGCGAAGGCGGCCTCGGTGCACGTCGACGCGGAGGACGCGGAGCCGGACGTGGCCGCAGCGGCGGACGCGCTGGAGGCGGCGGACGGCGGGGACGACGACGCGCAGTTCGTCGTGGACGGGGCGGACGACCACGAGCTGCTGTGGTACGCCACGCAGGAGATCCCCAACCTGGTCGGGCTGGGCTGACCCGGGCCGGTCCGAGCGGCGCCTTGATTGTCAGTGGGGGCGGGTACGGTCTTGGACATGGGGATGCAGGCAAGCGCGCACATCGTCTGGGACTGGAACGGGACGCTGTTCCACGACAATGACGCGATCATCGGCGCGACGAACGCGGCCTTCGCGGAGCTGGGGCTGGCGCCGATCACACTGGAGCAGTACCGGGCGCTGTACTGCGTGCCGGTGCCGAAGTTCTACGAGCGGTTGCTCGGCCGGCTGCCCACCGACGCCGAGTGGGAGCTGATGGACGGGGTCTTCCACCGGTACTACGCCGAGCACCGGGTGCGGTGCCGGCTGACCGAGGGGGCGGAGGAACTGCTCGCGGGGTGGCGGTCGGCGGGGCACAGCCAGTCGCTGCTGAGCATGTACGGGCACGAGGACCTGGTGCCGCTGGTGCGGGGTCTCGGGATCGAGGCGCACTTCCTGCGGGTCGACGGGCGTACGGGGCCGTCCGGGGGCAGCAAGGCCGAGCACATGGTGCGGCATCTGGAGGCCCTGGCGGGGACGGTGGCGCCGGAGCGCACCGTGGTGATCGGGGACGCGGCGGACGACGCGGTCGCCGCGCGGCATGTGGGCGCGCGGGCAGTGCTGTACAGCGGGGGGTCGCACAGTCGGGTGAGTCTGGAGGGCGTGGGGGTGCCGGTGGTGGACACGCTGGCCGAGGCGGTGGCCGAGGCGCGGAGGATGGCGGCGTAGCCCCGCGGGGCGTCCGGGCGGGCCCGCGGGACCCGGCCGCCCGGTGCCGGCCGGGGCGGGCGAGCCGGCCGGCGCAGCTCCCCGGGGCAGGGGGAACCGCGCGACCGGCCACGGCGGAGTGACACCGACGGCGCCCCGCGCGCCGGACGGCGGCACCGCGTACGTCTCTCAGCCCACGCGTACGTCTCTCAGCTCACCGGTGCCTTGGAGCGAAGCACCGTCAGGAACTCCCGCATCCACGCCGGATGGTCCGGCCAGGCCCGGGAGGAGACCAGGGTGCCGTCGACGACGGCCTCGGTGTCCTGGAAGCCCGCGCCGGCCGCCTGCATGTCCGGCTCCAGCGCCGGGTAGGCCGTGACCCGGCGGCCCCGCAGGGAGTCGATCGCGGCGGTGAGCAGCGGGCCGTGGCAGATCTGGGCGACCGGCTTGTCGGCGTCGAAGAAGGCCTTGAGGATCTTGCGCAGTTCGGGGTCGTTGCGCAGGTACTCCGGGGCCCGGCCGCCGGGGATGACGAGGGCCGCGTAGTCCCCCGGGTCGACCTCGGAGAAGGCCAGGTCGGCGGGCCAGGTGTAGCCCGGCTTCTCGGTGTAGGTGTCGAAACCGGGTTCGAAGTCGTGGACGACGAAGCGGAGGGTCTTGCGGGTGGGGGCGGCGATGTGGACCTCGTAGCCTTCCTCGCGCAGCCGCTGGTAGGGGTAGAGCACCTCCAGGGACTCCGCCGCGTCGCCGGTGACGATGAGGATCTTGGTGGGCATGTCGGCTCCTCCGGGGAGACTCCGCACAGTGTTCTGGGCACCGTGCCTCCGCCGGGCGCCCCTTGCCAAGAGGGCCCGGCGCTTTTCAGGGTGCGACCACGGGCGAGGCGGCGCGACCGGGTGACCGGGGACGCCGGCACCGGGGTGCGGATCCGGCCGTCGGATACGCCACCCGCTCCCACCCCGCCGCTGTGCAGAACGTCAAACTTGCCCCCTCGGTTTTGTACACATACGGCTCATGACGGGCCCGGGGTAAGTGGCGATAGCCTTGTGGCGTGATCAGCGCGATATCTCGCGGGGGCGATCCTGCTCCTGCCCTGCGCCCGGGTTGCACGGAACACCTCCGTGACCGGGCCGCGGTCGCTGGTCTTCGCGGGCGGGACGGGGGCACCGACGCCCCCAGGACGCCGAGGACGGCCCGGGACACGACGGTGCCGAGAGCAGCGTCACAGTCGACGGACGTGCAGAGAATGGCCGAATTCCCCCCGCTCATCTCACCTCGCGGCATAGCGTCGGAACGGACCGGACACCCCGGGCCGTGGCGTCGAGCCGGAGGGAAAGAGACCGTACTTCCTTCTACGTCACGCAACGGCGCGCGACAGGAGCCAGAGGACAATGCAGACCAAGCTGGACGAAGCCAAGGCCGAGCTGCTCGAACGGGCCGCCCGGGTAGCTGAGAACAGCCCGGTCGGGGGGCACCTACCGACCGGGACGACGAGCGAGGGCACCCCCGGCACCCCGGACAGCGAATCCGTGCTCGCGTTCCTCCAGCGCTACTACCTGCACACCGCACCGGAAGACCTGGCCGACCGCGACCCGGTCGACGTCTTCGGCGCCGCGGTCTCGCACTACCGTCTCGCCGAGACCCGCCCCCAGGGCACCGCGAACGTCCGGGTGCACACCCCGACCGTGGAGGAGAACGGGTGGACGTGCAGCCACACCGTCGTGGAGGTCGTCACCGACGACATGCCCTTCCTCGTGGACTCGGTCACCAATGAGCTGACCCGGCAGGGGCGCGGCATCCACGTCGTGATCCACCCGCAGTTCGTCGTGCGGCGCGATCTGACCGGCAAGCTGATCGAGGTGCTGCCGGCGCAGTCCACCGGGCTCACCGGCGACCTCCCGCACGACACGCACGTCGAGTCCTGGATCCACGTCGAGATCGACCGCGAGACCGACCGCGCCGACCTGAAGCAGATCACCGCCGATCTGCTGCGCGTGCTGTCCGACGTCCGCGAGGCCGTCGAGGACTGGGAGAAGATGCGGGACGCGGCGATCCGGATCGCCGACGGCCTGGAGGGCGAGCCCGTCCCCGCCGACCTGCCCGGCCCGGAGGTCGAGGAGGCCCGCGAGCTGCTGCACTGGCTGGCCGACGACCACTTCACCTTCCTCGGCTACCGCGAGTACCAGCTGCGCGACGACGACACGCTCGCCGCCGTCCCCGGCACCGGTCTCGGCATACTGCGCTCGGACCCGCACCACGCCCAGGACGACCAGCACCCGGTCAGCCCCTCCTTCGAGCGCCTCCCGGCCGACGCCCGGGCCAAGGCCCGCGAGCACAAGCTGCTCGTGCTGACCAAGGCCAACAGCCGGGCCACCGTGCACCGGCCGTCGTACCTGGACTACATCGGCGTCAAGAAGTTCGACGCGGACGGCAACGTCGTCGGTGAGCGGCGCTTCCTGGGTCTGTTCTCCTCCGCCGCGTACACCGAGTCCGTGCGCCGCGTCCCGGTCATCCGCCGCAAGGTGGACGAGGTGCTGGACCTCGCCGGGTTCTCGCCCAACAGCCACGACGGCCGCGACCTGCTCCAGATCCTGGAGACCTACCCGCGCGACGAGCTGTTCCAGACGCCCGTCGCGGAACTGCAGTCCATCGCCACGAGCGTGCTCTACCTCCAGGAGCGCCGCCGGCTGCGGCTGTACCTGCGCCAGGACGAGTACGGCCGCTACTACTCGGCCCTCGTCTACCTCCCGCGCGACCGCTACACCACCGGTGTGCGCCTTCGGATCATCGACATCCTGAAGGAGGAGCTCGGCGGCATCAGCGTCGACTTCACCGCCTGGAACACCGAGTCGATCCTGTCCCGGCTGCACTTCGTCGTCCGGGTCCCGCAGGGCACCGAGCTGCCCGAGCTGTCGGACGCCGACAAGGAGCGCATCGAGGCCCGCCTGGTCGAGGCGGCCCGCTCCTGGGCCGACGCGTTCGCCGAGGCGCTGACCGCCGAGTGCGGCGAGGAGCGCGCGGCCGAGGTGCTGCGCCGCTACAACAACGCCTTCCCGGAGGGCTACAAGGCCGACCACAGCCCGCGTGCCGCGGTCGCCGACCTGGTGCACCTGGAGCAGCTCAGCGAGGACAAGACCTTCTCCCTGAGCCTGTACGAGCCGGTGGGCGCCGCGCCCGAGGAGCGCCGCTTCAAGATCTACCAGAAGGGCGGCTCGGTCTCCCTCTCCAAGGTGCTGCCGGTGCTCAGCCGCCTCGGGGTCGAGGTCACCGACGAACGGCCGTACGAGCTGCGCTGCGCGGACCGCACGACCGCCTGGATCTACGACTTCGGTCTGCGCATGCCCAAGGCGGCGGGCGGCGGGGAGTACCTCGGCGACGACGCGCGCGAGCGGTTCCAGGAGGCCTTCGCCGCGACCTGGACCGGCCAGGCCGAGAACGACGGCTTCAACGCGCTGGTGCTCAGCGCCGGGCTGACCTGGCGGCAGGCGATGGTGCTGCGGGCCTACGCCAAGTACCTGCGGCAGGCCGGCTCGACCTTCTCGCAGGACTACATGGAGGACACCCTCCGCAACAACGTCCACACCACCCGGCTCCTCGTCTCCCTGTTCGAGGCGCGGATGTCCCCGGAGCGGCAGCAGGCCGGTGTGGAGATCACCGACGCGCTGCTGGAGGAGCTGGACGCGGCCCTGGAGCAGGTGGCCAGCCTGGACGAGGACCGCATCCTGCGGTCCTTCCTGACCGTCATCAAGGCGACCCTGCGCACGAACTTCTTCCAGGAGGCGGAGGGCGGCAAGCCGCACGACTACGTCTCCATGAAGTTCGACCCGCAGGCCATCCCGGACCTGCCCGCGCCGCGCCCGGCGTACGAGATCTGGGTGTACTCGCCGCGCGTGGAGGGCGTGCACCTGCGCTTCGGCAAGGTCGCCCGCGGCGGCCTGCGCTGGTCCGACCGGCGCGAGGACTTCCGTACCGAGATCCTCGGCCTGGTCAAGGCGCAGATGGTGAAGAACACCGTCATCGTGCCGGTCGGCGCCAAGGGCGGCTTCGTCGCCAAGCAGCTGCCCGACCCGAGCGTGGACCGCGACGCCTGGCTCGCCGAGGGCATCGCCAGCTACAGGACGTTCATCTCGGCGCTGCTCGACATCACCGACAACATGGTGGCCGGCGAGGTCGTGCCGCCGCGGGACGTGGTCCGGCACGACGGCGACGACACCTACCTGGTGGTCGCCGCGGACAAGGGCACCGCGACCTTCTCGGACATCGCCAACGAGGTCGCGAACACCTACAACTTCTGGCTCGGCGACGCCTTCGCCTCCGGCGGCTCCGCCGGTTACGACCACAAGGGCATGGGCATCACCGCGCGCGGCGCCTGGGAGTCCGTGAAGCGGCACTTCCGCGAGCTGGGCGTGGACACGCAGAGCGAGGACTTCACGGTCGTCGGCATCGGTGACATGTCGGGTGACGTGTTCGGCAACGGCATGCTGCTGTCGGAGCACATCCGCCTGGTCGCCGCCTTCGACCACCGGCACATCTTCATCGACCCGAACCCGGACGCGGCCGTCTCCTACGCCGAGCGCCGCCGCCTGTTCGAGCTGCCCCGCTCCAGCTGGGCCGACTACAACACCGAGCTGCTGTCGGCGGGCGGCGGGATCTTCCCGCGCACGGCCAAGTCGATCCCGCTCAACAGTCACATCCGCGAGGCCCTGGGCATCGAGGGCAAGGTCACCAAGATGACCCCGGCCGACCTGATGAAGACGATCCTCAAGGCGCCGGTGGACCTGCTGTGGAACGGCGGCATCGGCACGTACGTGAAGGCGTCGACGGAGTCGAACGGGGACGTCGGCGACAAGGCCAACGACGCCATCCGCGTCGACGGCGGGGACCTGCGGGTCAAGGTCGTCGGCGAGGGCGGCAACCTGGGCCTGACCCAGCTCGGCCGGATCGAGTTCGCCCTGCACGGCGGCAAGATCAACACCGACGCGATCGACAACAGCGCCGGCGTGGACACCTCCGACCACGAGGTGAACATCAAGATCCTGCTGAACGGCCTGGTCGCGGACGGCGACATGACCGTCAAGCAGCGCAACAAGCTGCTCGCCGAGATGACCGACGAGGTCGGCGCGCTGGTCCTGCGCAACAACTACGCGCAGAACACCGCCCTGGCCAACGCCCTCTTCCAGGCCAAGGACATGCTCCACGCCCAGCAGCGGTTCATCCGCCACCTGGTGCGCGAGGGCCATCTGGACCGGGCGCTGGAGTTCCTGCCCACCGACCGGCAGATCCGCGAGCGCCTCGCGGGCGGCCAGGGCCTGACCAGCCCGGAGACGGCCGTCGTCCTGGCGTACACGAAGATCACGGTCGCCGAGGAGCTGCTGCACACCTCGCTGCCGGACGACCCGTACCTGCGCGGACTGCTGCACGCGTACTTCCCGACGGCCCTGCGCGAGCGGTTCGCCGACGCCATCGACAACCACCCGCTGCGCCGCGAGATCACCACGACCGTGCTGGTCAACGACACGGTCAACACGGGCGGTACGACGTATCTGCACCGTCTGCGCGAGGAGACCGGCGCCTCCCTGGAGGAGATCGTCCGCGCCCAGACCGCGGCCCGCGCGATCTTCTGCTCGGCGCCGGTGTGGGACGCCGTCGAGGCCCTGGACAACAAGGTCGACGCGGCCGTCCAGACCCGCATCCGCCTGCACTCGCGCCGCCTGGTCGAGCGCGGCACCCGCTGGCTGCTCAACAACCGGCCGCAGCCGCTCCAGCTCGCCGAGACGGTGGAGTTCTTCGCCGAGCGGGTCGAGCGGGTCTGGCAGGAGCTGCCGAAGCTGCTGCGCGGCGCGGACGTGGAGTGGTACCAGCACGTGCACGACGAACTGTCCGCGGCCGGCGTCCCGGACGAGCTGGCCACCCGGGTGGCCGGGTTCTCGTCCGCCTTCCCGACGCTCGACATCGTGTCGGTGGCCGACCGCATGGGCAAGGAGCCGCTGGACGTCGCCGAGGTCTACTACGACCTCGCCGACCGGCTGAGCATCACCCAGCTCATGGACCGCATCATCGAGCTGCCGCGCGCCGACCGCTGGCAGTCCATGGCCCGCGCCTCCATCCGTGAGGACCTGTACGCGGCGCACGCGGCCCTCACCGCGGACGTCCTCGCGGTGGGCAACGGCACCTCGACGCCGGAGCAGCGGTTCAAGGCCTGGGAGCAGAAGAACAGCGCGATCCTGGGCCGCGCCCGCACCACGCTGGACGAGATCCGCAGTTCGGACTCGTTCGATCTGGCCAACCTGTCGGTGGCGATGCGCACGATGCGGACGCTGCTGCGCACGCACTCGTAGCCGTACGGCACGACGCGGGGCGCCCCGGGGACCGTCTCCCCGGGGCGCCCTTCTTCTTGCCCGGCTCTCCTTCTTGTCCGGCTCTCGCGCGCCTCTCGTCCGCCTCTCGTCGGAAACGGGCGGCGAATTTACCTTTTCCTGCTCTTCGCGGTGCTTCGGATAGGGTCGGCGTGTGCACACCGCGCCGTCTGACACCGAACAGGTGAGCCGTACGGCACCACCCCGCGGCTCCGCGTCGCGGGTGGCCCGTGAGCTGCCGCAGGTCGCCGCCGCGCTCGTCGTGGTGCTGATGTTCTGGGTCGTCGTCCGCCTGCCGTGGGCGGGCGACCTCGGCATGCACGCGGCGACGATCCAGCGTCTCCGGCACAGCCTGCCGCACCCCGGCAACCCGCTGGTCGACGCCGACACGCCCAGCCCGTACTACTCGCCCTGGATGCTGCTGCTCGGCACCGTCGCGAAGCTGACGGGCCTGTCGGTCTTCGTGGTCCTGCGCCTGGCGGCTCTCGTGGGACTGGGCCTGCTGGTGACAGGCGTCCGCCGCTACGTCCGTACGCTCAGCGGCCACCGGGCCGCGCCCGCGCTGGCCCTCCTGAGCCTGGTGTTCCTCTGGGGGCCGCTGCTGTTCAACTGGAGCGGCTTCCTCGGGCTGAACTCCCTCGCGCTGACGGTGTCGTACCCGAGCGTGTTCGCGCTCGGCCTCGCCTTCCACTTCTGGGCCTGGCTGACGCGGGCGGTGCGCGGGGAGGCGGCGTGGGGGGCGTGGCTGGGGCTGGGCGCCCTGTGGGCGGTGATCCTGCTGTGCCACCAGTTCACCGGTGTGGTGGCCTCGTTGGGCGGTCTGGCGGCGGTGCTCGCGGCGCGGCCGGCGCGCGGGGTGGTGCTCCGGCTGGGCGCCGGGCTGCTCGTGGGCCTGCTGGTGCTGTGGATCTGGCCGTACTACGACTTCTTCGCGCTGTTCTCCGCCGGCGCGGACCTGGAGGCCGTCCACCGGCCGCTGTACCGGGACCTGGCCGGACGGTTCGGGCTGGTGCTGCTCGGGGTGGCCGCGCTGGGCCTGCGCTGGCGCAGGGACCACCGCGACCCCCTGGTCCTGTTCTTCGTCCTCGGCGCGCTGGTGTTCGCGGCGGGGGGTCTGAGCGGCCACTACTCCTGGGGCCGCGCCCTGCCCGCCGCGCTGATCCCGGCGCAGCTCGCGGCGGCGCTGGAGGCCGTGTCGGCGGGGCGGGCCGCGGTGCGGCGGGGATGGGCGTGCGTGCTGCTCGCCGCGCTGGCGGTGGGGGCGTGGACGCAGGCCGGGACGCTCGGGTACGTGGTGCCGCGGCACGCGCTGCCCGGGGTGGTCGCGGCGAAGTACCGGACGCCGTGGACCGGGTACCAGTGGATCATGCGGGCGGGGGTGCGGTACGGGGACGTGGTGATGGCCCGTACGTTCCCGGCTCGGCAGATCCCCGCGTACGGTCCCTACACCGTGGCGCCCGGCTACCCGGATTTCTTCCTTCCGGACGCTGCGCGGAGGCAGGCGGCGGTGGAGCGGTACTTCTCGCCGGCGGCGGGTGCCGGGGAGCGGCGGGGGATTCTGCGGGAGTACGGCGCGAAGTGGGTCGTGGGGGGTGCCGACGCGCCGTGGCTCCGCAGGGCGGCCGTGGGCCCGGGCGGTCAGGTCCTGTACCGGGTGGTTCCCTGAGCTGTACCGGTGAACCGCGCGAGCGGCCACGACGGACCCGCAGCCGCCCACACCGCACACTCCAACGGCCCTGAAACCCCCGCTACTTCAGCACACTCGCCACCAGCCGCGCGGCGTTCTTCACCCGGGGGCGGGCCAGGCGGCGGACGGCGGGGCGGGTGACGCGGGCCGTCACCCCGACCGGGCGCCAGCGCAGCTGCAGGCGGCCGGGGTTGCGGCCTTCCGGCTCGACGGTGAGTTCGTGGGGTGCCGCACCGGAGTGGTAGTCGATGCGGGCCGTGCGGGCCGGGAAGTCCAGCGGGGCCAGGAGCAGACCGGAGTTGGACAGGCCCTGCTGGTCCAGGCGGACCAAGGGGTGGCGTACGCCCTGGAAACCGTGGAGGGGGACCGGCGCGGACGCGAGGTCGAGGCGGACCGTGCCCTCGAAGACGCCGGGGCGGACCGGGTCCAGGCGGAAGGGGACGGTCATGCGACGCCGGCCCGGGCTCAGGAGCAGGGAAGCGCGCTGGGGGCCGACCGGCAGCCGCAGACCGGGGTCGTAGGTGCGGATGCCCAGGGTCAGGGTCGCCCCCGCGCCGGGCGCCAGCTTTGTGATCTCGTGGCGGAACAGGGCGGACGGGAACGGCCGGGTGTCCAACTCCAGCTCGGACAGGTCCAGTTCGCGGCGGGCGCGGTCCGTCGAGGGCACGGTGTCACCCCAGTACGGGACCCCCGTGCCGTAGGTCGTCACCCGCCGCGGCGCCACCGCGTGCCCCAGCCCGCGCGCGGCCAGCCGGGCCTCGGCGAGGCGGCCGTCCCGCAGCAGCTCCAGCACCACCCGCTCGGCGCGCGGCAGCCGGCCGTACGCCTCGGGGGAGAGCGTGTCCAGGTACGGGTTCACGATCTCCGTGAACGCCGTCAGCCACTCCTCGTCCCGGTAGGGCAGGTCACCCGCGTACATCCGGAAGTCGTGCTTGAGGAACTTGTAGTCCTTGTCCTCCCGCAGCCCCGCGTGCCCGCTGCTCACCAGGAACTCGTCGATCAGCCGCTGGACGTGCACGCGGTCGCTGACGTTGGAGATCTTGTGCCGCTGGTTGGAGATGGAGGCGGAGGACGCGTCCGCGAACGGCTCGATGTACCAGATGTACACCGGGTCCGGGATGATCGTGAACGCCTCCGCCAGGCAGTACGCCTGCGCCGAGAACAGCTGGTCCTCGTAGTGGATGCCCTCGGGGAAGCGGAGCCGGTGGCGGTCGAGGAAGGCGCGCGCGTACATCTTGCTCGTCGACAGGTGCTCGAAGAGCAGACGGGGGTCCGCCTCGATGCCCTCCAGCGTGCGGCGCTCGGCGACCAGGTGCGGCATCCAGGTCGAGCGGCGGCCGTTGTCCACCCGGACCCGGCGGACCGCGCCCATGGTGAAGTCGACGTCCCGCTCGCGGTGCGCGGCGAGCAGCGACTCGACGGCGCGCGGCGGGAGTTCGTCGTCGCTGTCGAGGAACATCAGGTACGGCGCCCGGGCGATCTCGATGGCCCGGTTGCGCGGGGCGCTGCACCCGCCGCTGTTCTCCGGCAGCCGGATGTAGCGGATGCGGTGGTCCTGGGCCGCCAGCTCCCGGGCCACGGTGGGCGTCTCGTCGGTCGAGTGGTCGTCGCTGATGACGATCTCGATGTTCGCGTGGGTCTGCGCGCGCAGCGAGGCGACCGCGCGGGGGAGGCGGGCCGCGTCGTTGTAGACGATGACCGTGACCGTGACGTCGGGGCGGGTCATGCCGTGGCCTCCTCGGGCGTCGGGGCGGGGGTGCGGTCCTCGATGGGGAGCACGGGCGGCAGCGCGTGCTCCGGTTCGCCCAGGAACACCCGGCGTACGACCCGTTCGGCGGCGCGTCCGTCGTCGTACTCGCAGAACCGGCGCCGGAACGCGGCCCGTGCCTTGGCCGCGCTCTCGTCGCGCCACGCGCCGGAGAGGAAGATCTCGGCCAGCTCCTCCTGGGTGCGGGCGACCTGGCCGGGGTGCTCGGCCATCAGGTCGAAGTAGACGCCGCGGGTCGTCCGGTACGTCTCCCAGTCGTCGGCGTAGATGACGATCGGGCGGTCAAGGTTGGCGTAGTCGAACATGATCGACGAGTAGTCCGTGACCAGGGCGTCGGCGGCGAGGCACAGCTCCTCGACGGGGTCGTAGGAGGAGACGTCGATGATCCGGCCGGAGCGGCGCAGGCCGGTCAGCGGGGAGGCGGCGCCGCCGTAGAAGTAGTGGGCGCGGACGAGGAGGACGGTGTTGTCGCCGAGCCGGTCGGCGAGGGCGGCCAGGTCGAGGCGGGGGGTGTAGCCGGCCTCGTAGTCGCGGTGGGTGGGGGCGTAGAGGACGGCGGTTCTGCCCGGGGCGATGCCGAGGCGTTCGCGGGCCGCGCGGACGTCGGCGGCGGTGGCCGTGTAGAAGACGTCGTTGCGCGGATAGCCGTAGTCCAGGGACGTGTAGCGGGACGGGTACGCGCGCTCCCACATGCGGGTGGAGTGGCTGTTGGCGCTGACGCTGTAGTCCCACTTGTCGATCCGGGCCAGCAGGGCGGCGAAGTCCAGGCCCTTGGCGGCGGCCGGGTGGTCCATCTGGTCCAGGCCCATGCGCTTGAGCGGGGTGCCGTGGTGGGTCTGGAGGTGGACGGCGTCCGGGCGTTTGACCACCGCGTTCGGGAAGTTGACGTTGTTCGTCAGGTACTTGGCGGTGGCGAGGGTCTCCCAGTAGCGGCGGGTGCCGGGGACGACGTGGTCGGTGCCGGGCGGCAGCAGGGCCTCGTTCTGCTTGCTCACCACCCACACCGGGTGGATGTGCGGGGCGAGTTCGGCGAGCTTGGCGGCGATCGCGGCCGGGTTGCAGGACACGCCGCGCTCCCAGTAGGCCGCGAACACGGCGAGGTTCGGGTCCACCGGGCGGTTCAGGGCGCGCTGGTACTGGTGCTCGCGGATCCTGGTGCTCAGCTGCCGCTTGCGGGTGCGGACGGCCTTGCGGGCGGCGCGGCGGGTGCGGTTGGCGGCCTGGAACGCCCGGTACTTGGTGTACGCGCCCTCCTCCAGCAGCGCGTGCCGTACGCCCTCCAGGCCCGCCGGGCGCCGGTGGTCCTCGGGGCGCCAGCGGACCGCGGCGACGGAGGCGCGGCGGAAGAACTCGCGGGCCACCGGGTCGGGCAGGTTCTCGCGGGCGAAGGTGCGGATGAGGTCGCGCACCATCAGGTCGTACAGCACCCTGCGGGGGGCACGGCGGTCCCTGGTGAGCGGGAGCAGGGACTCGTAGCGGTCGATGAGCCGCAGCCGGTCCTCGGGGGCGCGCGCCGGCAGGCTCTCGGGGCGCAGTACTCGGTGCTCGTACGCCGTCTGGTTGAGGCAGGCGACCCGGCCCGCGTACAGCAGGGCGGCGTGGGCGGCGCGCTGTTCGTCGTCGGTGTTCAGCAGCTCCTCGTGGGCCCGCCAGAACGCGGTGCGCAGGGCGCGGTTGCCGAGCAGCGGGGTGAGGCGCAGCAGGTCGGCGGCCTCGTCCAGGGGGCGGTCCGCCCGGCCGACGGCGGCCAGGTGGCGGCCGTCGGGGGAGGGCCGCGCGGCGGTCTGCCAGGTGGTGGTGACGTGGTCGAAGAGGAGGACGTCGACGGGTTCGGCGGAGGTGCCGGCGTCCAGCTCGGCGGTCCGCTCGGCGATCAGGCGGGGCGCGCCGGCCGGCAGGCCGTCCTTGGCGTGGACGAAGTGCAGCCAGCGGCCGGACGCGCGGGCGGCGCCGGCCGCCCGGGCCGCCGGGTCACCGGTGCCGTCCGGCAGCGGGACGACGATCGTCTCGGGGGCGTGGCGCTCGGCCGTCTCCTGGGCCCAGTCGCCGACGGCGGCGACGATCACCTCGGCGTCGGTGAGGGGGTGGGCCTCAAGGGAGTCCAGCAGATCGGTCAGATGCCCCTGTGCGTTCGGCCCGTAGACGATCACGCTCAACTGGGGCATCGCGATGGACTCCTTCGGCTCGTCGTCTCCCGCCGCACCCTTCATAACATACTGTCATTAAGCGGATGAAAGGGATAACTACGATTGGCGTAAGAGCTGCGCTCAGGAAGGAAGACCGACTTTCGGGGCCTCCGGTTGCGGTGTGTCCGCTTTTGTGGCATCGGGCTTCGGCTTTGTGGCATCCGCCTTCGGCGCGGGCTTCTTCGGGGCCGGTTTCTTGTCGCCGGTGAACGCCTCGTACTCCCTCATGACCTCCTCGGTCGGCCCGTCCATGCGCAGCTCGCCGCGCTCCAGCCACAGGACCCGCTCGCAGGTGTCGCGGATCGACTTGTTGTTGTGGCTGACCAGGAAGACCGTGCCCGCGTGCTGCCGCAGCTCGCGGATCCGCGCCTCCGAGCGCTTCTGGAAGGAGCGGTCGCCGGTGGCCAGCGCCTCGTCGATCAGCAGGACGTCGTGGTCCTTGGCGGCGGCGATGGAGAAGCGGAGCCGGGCCGCCATGCCGGAGGAGTAGGTGCGCATCGGCAGGGTGATGAAGTCGCCCTTCTCGTTGATCCCCGAGAAGTCGACGATGTCCTGGTAGCGCTCCTTGATCTGCTCCCGGGACATGCCCATGGCGAGCCCGCCGAGGAAGACGTTCCGCTCGCCGGTGAGGTCGTTCATCAGGGCCGCGTTGACGCCCAGCAGGGAGGGCTGGCCGTCGGTGTAGATGCGTCCGTTCTCCACCGGGAGCAGGCCCGCGACCGCCTTCAGCAGGGTCGACTTCCCGGAACCGTTGGTCCCGATGAGCCCGATCGCCTCACCCTTGTGGGCGACGAACGACACCTTCTTCACCGCGTGCACCTTGCGCACGCCGGCCGCCTTCTCGGTCTGCTTGCGGCGCAGGATGCGGTTGAGGGCGGCGGTGGCGGAGCCCCGGCCGGCGCCGGTGCCGTTCACCCGGTAGACGATGTCGACGCGGTCCGCGACGACGGTGGGGACCTTCTCTTCGCTGCGCTCAGCCACGGCCGTACCTCTCCTCAGCCTTCCAGAAGTAGACGAAGCCGCCGATGCCCGCGGCCAGGGCCCAGCCGATCGCCGCCGCCCACACGTGCGGGGGCAGCTGGCTCGCGTGGAAGCTGTCGATCAGCGCGAACCGCATCAGGTCGATGTAGACGGCGGCCGGGTTGATCTCCAGCAGGACGGTGACGATGTGCGGCAGGTCGTCCTTCCTGGCCAGCTTGTCGATGCTCCACATCACGCCGGACACGTACATCCAGGTGCGCAGGACGAACGGCATCAGCTGCGCGATGTCCGGGGTCTTCGCGCCCATCCGCGCCATGATCATCGACACGCCGGCGTTGAACGTGAACTGGAGCGCCAGGGCCGGGACGGCCAGCACCCAGGAGACGGAGACCGGCACGCCGAAGCAGAGCAGGATGACGACCAGCGCGGCCATCGAGAACAGCAGCTGCTGGAGCTGCTGGAGGCAGAAGGAGATCGGCAGGGCGGCGCGCGGGAAGTGCAGGGCGCGGACCAGGCCGAGGTTGCCGGAGATCGCGCGGGTGCCCGCCATGATCGAGCTCTGCGTGAACGTCCAGATGAACACGCCCGTGACCAGGAACGGGATGTAGTCGGGCACGCCGTGCTTGGTGCCGAGCAGCACGCCGAAGATGAAGTAGTAGACCGCCGCGTTCAGCAGCGGGGTCATGACCTGCCAGACCTGGCCGAGCTTCGCCTGGCTGTACTGCGCGGTGAGCTTGGCGGTGGCGAAGGCGGTGATGAAGTGGCGGCGGGCCCACAGCTGGCGGACGTACTCCGGCAGGGTGGGGCGGGCGCCGCTGACCGACAGGCCGTGCCGGGCGGCCAGCGCCGCGAGATCGTCGTCTGCCGGGGCCCGGGTGGGGGGCGGTGTGTGGAGGACCTGGCTCACATCCGCTGCTTTCGCTCGGGGGAGGGGGTGCTGCGCCCGACTTTCGCCGGGATCGCCGTGTCCGTGCCCGTCGTCCGGAGTTTCCTTACGCTTCTCTTCACGTTCTCTTACGTCGGGACGGGACCGTATCGTCGCAACGTGAGCGTAGGCCCAACCGACGTCGGAACGCAACCGTTTCGTCGTAACGCCCTATGCTGTGGGTATGACGACGAACGCCGCCGAGTCCGCCGACGAGCCGGCGCGTCCGCGCCGCCGGACGCCCGCCGGTGCCGCCGTGCTCCGGGAGGACGTGACCGAGGCCATCCGGGCGGCCGTCTTCGAGGAACTGGCGGCCGTCGGGTACGCGCGCATGTCGATCGAGGGGATCGCCCGGCGGGCCGGAGTCGGCAAGACGGCCGTGTACCGGCGGTGGCGTTCGAAGCTCCACCTGGTCCTGGACGTCGTCTCGGCGATGGCGGTGACCGGGTTCCCGGTGCCCGACACCGGCTCCCTGGAGGGGGACCTGCGCCTCCTGTACGAGGTCACGTCCCGTGCCCTGCGCCATCCGGTCGCGTCCCAGATCATCCCCGACCTCCAGGCCGAGGCGGCCCGCAATCCCGAGATCGCGGAGGCCTTCCAGAAGGCGCTGCGGGACGGACAGGAAGGGGTGGCCAGCAGGATCGTGGCCGCGGCGGAGGGGCGCGGTGAGGTCCGCGCGGGCGTCGATCCCGACCTGGCCCTGGACCTGATCTCCGGGCCGCTGTACTGGCGCTCGGTGGTCATCCGCTCCCCGAAGCTGCCGAAGGGCTACCTGGAGAAGCTGGCACGGGCGACGGCGGGTGCGCTGAAGGCGCTGTGACGCACCCCGAGGGACGCGGGGAACCGCGCGACCGGTCCTCCCACGCCGGCGATCGCGCGTTCGCCCGCCTCGGTCAACGCCCGGACGGCGTGCGCCCCGTGTCCCGGTGCAGCAGGCGGCGGAGCCGGCCGCGGACCACGGTCAGCGCGCCCTGGAGCCCGGTCGCCAGCCGCAGGGCCAGCGCGCCGGAGTGCGTGGCGTACGGCTGCGCCAGGAGCACGCCGTGCAGGGCGCTCGGTACGGCGCGCCGGCGCAGCCGTCCCGCGCCCGGGAGAGCGTGCGCCGTGACCTCGCGCCGGGTGCCGTCCGGGAAGCGGAGGGTCAGACGCAGGTCCCAGGTGCCCGAGCCGAGCCGCGCCAGGTCGACGGGCACCTCGGCGGACCAGCTGTCCGGGCCGCAGGGGGTGAGCGCCACCGTCGCGCACCCGCGCGTGCGGTCGTCCTCGCGCGCCCGCCACTCCACGTCCACCTCCGGCGGGCCCGCCTCGGCCACCCTCCCGTACAGCTCGTGCAGCCGCAGGCGCAGCCGCGAGGCCCGCGCGCGGGGGCGCAGTTCCGCGTCGACCGCGAGCGGGAGCGCGGCGACGGGCCGGGTCAGCAGGGGGGCCAGGGAGACCTGGGGGAGGTCGGCGGACCAGACCGGGTCGCCCTCGGGGGTGCGGGCGTACGGCGGGAGCAGGCGCGCCGGGCGGGCGGCGAGTTCGCGCAGGCGGGGCAGGTCGCGCGGCTCGGGGGAGGCCGTCACGACCCGCGCGAGCAGCCGGCCGGGTGCGGCGGGGTCCCGCTCCCAGTCGGCGGAGTCGTAGCGCGCGAGGTACGCCCGGGTGTGCTCCCACCACGCACGCCGGTAGTGCGCGTCGCGCAACCCCAGCTCGCGCGCGTACATGCGCACGTCGTGGTCGAGGAACTTGGCGCGTGCCGCCCGCGCCAGCTCCTTCTGCCCGGCGCCCCGCAGGATGTCGTACGCCAGCGCGCACGCCTCGACCCGTGCCGTCCAGTTCTCGATGCCGCCCCGGTCCAGCGAGAGCGACAGCCGCCCGGCCGACCGGCGTACCTGCCAGACGTAGACCCGGTCCGGCACCAGGGCGATGCGCGGGGACGCGGCCAGCACGCGCGCGGTGAAGACGAAGTCCTCGTAGAGGAAGCGGCCCTCGGGGAAGCGGATGCCGTGGTCGCGCAGGAAGCCGGTGCGGTACAGCTTGTTGACGCACAGCGTGTCGTGGACCAGCAGGGGGCGCTGCGCGGGGCGCGCGAGGACGGTGCGCGCCGTGTAGAGGGGTGCCTGCCAGGGCTGTTCGCGGCCCGACGGCAGCTCCCGGCGCACGCACAGACCGCTCGCGACCTGGGCGCGTTCCTCCGTGGCCGCGGCCAGCAGCGCGTCCACGGCGCCGGGCGGCAGCACGTCGTCGCTGTCCAGGAACATCACGTACGGCGCGGTCGCCGCGTCGATCCCGGTGTTGCGCGGACTGCCGCAGCCGCCGCTGTTCACGCTCCGGCGCACCACCCGCAGCCGGGGCTCATCGGTGGCCAGCCGGGCGAGCAACTCGTCGCTGCCGTCCGTGGAGCAGTCGTCCACGGCGATCACCTCGGCGACCGCGGGCCCCTGCGCCAGCGCCGAGCGCACGGCCTCCCCGACATGGGCGCGGTCGTTGTAGCCGATGACGACCACGGCGACCTGAGCCGCCGGCACCGAGGGCGGTGCAGGGGCCGGTGCCGGTGCCGGGTGCGGGTCTCGCGCTTCTGGATGCATGGGGTCCACCGGCCGGGAGCGTAGGAAGATTCAGTGACACCCCGTCAAGAGGCGCTCAGTGCTCGCTCCGGAAGACGGTCGGAACCGGGCCGGGGTTGCGTCCTCGGCACCGGCGCCTCGGCCGGCGGCCGCGCGGCCCGCCACAGCCGTACGAAGGACAGCACGGCGGCGGCCGTCAGCAGCCCGTTGCGGGCCAGCATCAGCAGGCACCCGGCCCAACTGCCGGCGATCACCTCGCCGTAGTACATCGGGAACGCCACCGTGCTCAGCGCGGACGCCGCGAGGATCAGCACCGCCACCGGCCGCTGGCTGGTGTGCCGGGAGGTCAGGCACACGGCGGCCAGCCCGATCAGCCAGATCATGTACTGCGGGCTGATGACCCGGCTGGTGACCGTGAACAGCAGCACCGCGCTGAGCGCCGCGTCGTACGGCGTCGCCTCGCTCCAGCGCCGTGCCCGCACCCGCCACAGCACCAGCAGCCCGAAGGAGACCGCCGTCAGCGTGAGCGAGGCGGTGGCGACGGCGTGCACCCGGGGGCCGACCATCTCCATCGCGCCGTACTGGTAGCGCGCCCGGCCCGGCCAGCCGAGGTGCCGGGCCAGATTGAGCGCCGTTCCGCCGAGCGACTCGATCTGCACGCCCCGGCCGCCCTGCTCCCGCAGGAAGGACAGCGGATGCGCGAAGAGGGCCGCCAGCACGGCCAGGCACGCGGCCCCGGCCCACGCCCCCCACGCCCACGCCGTGCGCGTCGGCCGGCCCCGGGGCGTGCCCAGCAGCACCAGCGCCGGCCACACCTTCACCAGCGCTCCCAGCGCCCCGAACACACCCCCCGCGCGCGGGGAGCGCGCCGAGGCCAGCAGGGACAGCACGGCCAGGGCGGTGACCTGGACGTCGTACCGCGCGAGCGGCATGTGCAGCAGCAGCGGCAGACCGCCGGTCCACAGGGCCGCGCCGAGCAGACTGCGCCCGTCCCGGGTGCCCGCGCGGAGCAGCGCCGCCGTGGTCAGCGCGTCCACGGCCAGCGTGAGCGCCACGAACGCCTCGAAGTACGTCAGGCCCGGCAGCATTCCCGGCGCCAGCAGCACCGCGCCCGCGCCCGGCGGGTACTGCCACAGCGTGTCGTGCACCGGGAACGAACCGTGCGCGAGGACGCCGTACCAGTGGAAGTACAGCCGCCACACCTCACGGCTCACCGAACCGCCGCCCAGCAGCCGGGCGCCGCCGTGGGCGAGCAGCCACAGCATCAGGGCGCGGGTGGTGAGCCACAGGACGGCGAGGGTGAGGACCGGGCCGGGGGTGACACGGAGACGGTTCATCACATGGGAGCCTAAGCGGTAGTGATGGTGTATTCATGCTGATACGCCGTCAAGGGCCGCAAATATTGGCTAATCGCAAGAGATCGGGCCATGGTGAACGTCGGGCTTCCTGCGAAACCGCAGTCGCGTCGGGCGGCTGGAACGACCACGGGCGTACCGACAGGTGCAACGAGCCACCCACCGCACGGGGCACCCGGGCACACCCGCCTCCGCCGGACCGCCGTCGTGGGCGTGCCCGCGCTGGCGATGCTCGCGCTCGGGCTCTGGGGCCTGGACCGGGGCGGCATGTGGCGCGACGAGGCCGTCAGCTTCCAGGTCGGGCGCCGTACGGCACCGCGGATCTGGCTCCTGCTGCACGACGTGGACGCGGTGCACGGCCTGTACTACCTGCTGCTGCGGCCCGTCCTCGCCGTCCATCCCGGGGAGGTCGCCCTGCGGCTGCCGTCGGTGTGCGCGGCGGCGGCCACGGCGGGTCTGGTGGCCGCCCTCGGCGCCCGGCTGGCCCGGCCGCGGGTCGGCCTGTGGGCCGGGCTGCTCTACGCCGTCGCGCCGATGGCCGGCCACTACGCGCAGGAAGGCCGCTCCTACGCCCTGGTCGCGGCCGGTGCCACCGGCGCGACCCTGCTGTTCGTCCGGGCGGTGCGGGGCGGGTCCTGGTGGCCGTACGGCGCGGTCCTCGCGCTGACCTGCTGGCTCCACGAGTTCGCGGTGCTGCTGCTCCTCGCCCACGCGGTGTCGCTGGCGCTGGCGCGGGCGGGGACGCGGGTGTGGCGGGGCTGGGGGCGTGCGGCGGCGGCGGTCGTGGCCGCGCTGGTGCCGATGGTGGTGGTCTCACGGGGGCAGTCGGCGCAGGTGGCCTGGTTGCGGACGCCTACGGCGGACACCGCGGAAAGGTTGCTGCGCGGGTTCCTGGGGCCGACGGACGAAGTGTTCTGGACCTGTCTGGCGTTGGCCGTGGCGGGGCTGGCCGGGTTGGTGGGGCGGCGCGGGGAACTGACGTGCGCGGGGGTCGCGCTGCCCGTGGTGGTGGTGCCGCCGGCGGTGCTGATGCTGGCGTCGCAGTTGTCGCCGCTGTACGTCGACCGGTACGTGCTGTACGCCCTGTCGGGGGCGCCCCTGCTGGTGGCGGCGGGGGCCGACCGGGTGGCGGGGGCGGTGGCACGGCGTCCGCTGCCGCAGTCCCCCTCCGTCCCCCTCACCGGCGTCCTCGCCATCGCCCTCTCCCTCCTCCACCAGTTCCCCCTCCTCCAGAAGGACCGTGACCCCGGGAGCCGGCCGGACGATCTCGGTGCCGTGTCCCGCGCCGTCGCCCGCGTGGTGGAGCCCGGCGATCCCGTGCTGTTCCTGCCGGCGTCGGCACGGAACGCGGCGCTCGCGTATCCGGGGGCGTTCCGGGGGACCCGGGACGTGGCGCTGGTGGCGGGGGCGGCCGAGTCCGGGACGCTGTACGGGCGGGAGGCCGGGCCGGCTCAGGTGCGCCGCAGGCTGGCACGGGTGGAGCGGGTGTGGGTCGTGGCGGACCGCACGCTGCTCACCGGCCGCCGGGTCCCGCGCGGTCCCGTCGAGCGGGCGAAGGCCGAGGAGCTGGGGCGGGGGTTCATCGGCCAGGACGAAGCCGTGCGGGGCGGGATGGCCGTACGGCTGTACGTCCGCCCGGTCATCCCGCTGCTCGCGCCTCCGCCTGCGCCGCCGCGTCCAGGGCCGTCGTGAGCCGCTCCAGGCGGGCGTGCAGGTCGACGATCTCCGCCAGCTCGAAGCCGGTCGCCGACATGATCCGCGGGGGCACCTCCAGGGCCCGTTCGCGCAGTGCCGTGCCCTTCTCGGTGAGGTGGACCCGCACCGAGCGTTCGTCCTGCGCGCTCCGCTCGCGGCGCACCAGACCGGCTCCCTCCAGCCGCTTGACGAGCGGGGAGAGCGTGCCGGAGTCGAGCCGCAGCTGTTCGCCGAGCGTCTTGACCGGCAGGTCGCCCTGTTCCCAGAGGACCAGCATCACCAGGTACTGGGGGTAGGTGAGCCCGAGGTCCTTGAGGATCACGCGGTAGACGCTGTTGAAGGCGCGCGAGGCCGCGTGCAGCGAGAAGCAGATCTGGCGGTCGAGGCGCAGCCACTCGGTGTCGGTCATGCGTCCAGGATAGCTCTCGCGGCCCATCTAGTTGTGCACAACTCAATTGTGTGCTCTACTTGTGGTCGCAACGAACCGCACACCCGAGAGGGATGGTCTTCATGGACGCGCTCTACACCGCTGTCGCCACCGCCACGCACGGCCGCGAGGGCCGCGCCGTCTCCTCGGACGGCCGGATCGACCTCAAGCTGGCCCCGCCGGTGGAGCTCGGCGGCAACGGCGAGGGCACCAACCCCGAGCAGCTCTTCGCCGCCGGGTACGCCGCCTGCTTCGGCAGCGCCCTCGGGCTCGTCGGGCGCCAGGCGAAGGTCGACGTCAGCGACGCGGCCGTCACCGCGGAGGTCGGCATAGGCAAGCAGGGCGAGGGCTTCGGGCTGAAGGTGACCCTGCGCGTCGAGCTGCCCGACACCGTGGACCAGGAGACCGGCCGCAAGCTGGTCGAGAGCGCCCACCAGGTCTGCCCGTACTCCAACGCCACCCGCGGCAACATCGACGTCGACCTGGTCATCGAGTAAGCACCGCGTGCGCCCGAGGGGGCCGGCCCGGCCGGGGCCGGCCCCCTCGGCGTCCCGCTAGGCCGACGTCAGCGCGTCCGGGGACGAGGCCTGGCCGGGGATCCTGGGCACCGGAGCGGGCATCGGCTCGCCCAGCAGCAGCGTCCGTACGACCCGTTCGGCGGCCCGCCCGTCCTCGTACGCGCAGAACCGGGCCCGGAAGTCCGCGCGCAGCCGGGCCGACTCCTCGTCCCGCCACCCGCCCGAGGCGAACAGCCACGCCAGCTCCCGGTAGGAGTGCGCGACATGGCCGGGCGGCTCCGCGGTGATGTCGAGATAGGCGCCCCGGCTCGCCGTGAACGCGGCCCAGTCGTCGGCGTGCACCACGATCGGCCGGTCCAGGTTGGCGTAGTCGAACATGACGGACGAGTAGTCCGTGACCAGCGCGTCCGCCGCGAGCAGCACCTCCGCCAGCCGTGGTTCGTCGGTCGCGTCGACCACGACCCCGCGCCGGGCCAGCTCCGCGAGGCCCATGCCGCGCGCGGGACCGTTCGCCAGCGACGGGTGCAGCCGGACCACGAGGGTGTGCCCCTCGCCGAGGTCGGCCGCGAACCGGGCCAGGTCGAACCGCTCCACGTACCCGCTGCGGCGGTAGTCCCGCCGGGTCGGCGCGTACAGCACCACCGTGTGGTCCGCCGGGATGCCGTGCCGCTCCCGGAAGCCGCTGGGCCCGCCGTTCACCAGCACGTCGTTGCGCGGGCTGCCGGTGCGCACCGACGTGAAGTGGCAGGGGTAGGCGCGCTCCCAGACCAGCTCGGAGTGGCGGTTGGCGACCAGGCTGTAGTCCCAGCGGTCGGCCCGGCGCAGCATCTGCGGCACGTCGAAACCGAGCCGGGCGCCCGGCTTGTCCAGCAGGTCGGCGCCCAGGTACTTCAGCGGAGTGCCCTGGTGGGTGTGGATGTGCACGCTGCCGGGGCGCTTGGCCAGGGTGCCGGGCCAGTTGACGTCGTTGACGAAGAACTTCGCGCGCGCGGTCACCTCCAGGTACCGCCGGGACCCGACGATCACGTGCTCGACGTCGGGCGGCAGCTGCGCGGCCGTCTCCGCGTCCCGCACCACCCACACGCCGCGCAGCCGCGGGGCGATCTCACGGGCGGCGGCGTGGACGGCCGCCGGGTCGCCGAGCAGGCCGCGGTGCGAGGACGCCGAGTAGACCACGAGGTTCTCGTCGAGCGGCCGGAGGGCGTGCAGGGCCGTCCAGCCGGTGCGGGCCCGCGCGGCGGCGGCCCGGCGCGCCCGGTCCGCCCGCCGGGCCGCCTCCCGCCCGGCCCGCGCCGCCTGCCGCTTGACCTGGTACCCGGCCCAGGAACCGGTCAGCACGGCGACCTCGCCGTCCACCGCGGCGCCCTCCGGCCGGTGCCGGCGGAACATCTCCGCGGTCCGGCGGAAGAACTCGGCCCTGTCGGCGGGCGGCAGCCGGTCCGGCTTGGCCAGGATGTCCAGGCAGTGCTCGCCCATCTTGCGGTGCAGGTACGGCCGCCAGACCGCCAACTCCGGCCGCTCGGCCACGAAGGCGAACACCCGCTCGTACTGGTCGTGGATGTCGAAGTGCTTGCGGCTGGTGGTGGACAGGATGTTGCCCTGCCGGCGCTGCCGGTAGTTCAGGCAGATCCGGTCCAGTGCGGCGATCCGGCGGGCGCTGAGCATGACCGGGAAGGTCCAGGGGGTGTCCTCGTAGTAGCCCGGCGGGAACGCGAAGCCGTTCTCCGTGACGAACTCGCGCCGGTAGACCTTGTTCCACACCACCATCAGCAGGTCGAGGATCTGCGGATACTCCGAGACGGCGAACGTGCCGGGCGCCTCGGCCAGGACGTGCGCGAGGACGTTGCGCCGGGTGCCGCCCCACCAGTACGTGCGCGCGTAGTCGAAGACGAGCACGTCCGGGTCCTCGGCCTCGGCGAGCCGGTCGGCGACGGCCCGCAGCGCGCCCGGGGTGAGGGTGTCGTCGCTGTCCAGGAAGAACAGGTAGTCGCCGGTGGCGTGCGGCATGCCCGCGTTGCGGGCCCGGCCCAGGCCCACGTTCTCCGGCAGGTGCAGCACCTTCACGCGTGGGTCGCGCTCGGCGTACTCGTCCAGGATCGCGCCGCAGCCGTCCGGGGAGCAGTCGTCGACGGCGATCAGCTCGAAGTCGCCGAAGGACTGGCCGAGCACCGAGTCCAGGCACTCGCGCAGGAATCCCTGCACCTTGAAACAGGGCACGATCACACTGAAGCGGGGCACGGCGGGTCAGCTCCTCACGAGGGTCGCGGCGGCGGGGGCGGGGATGCGTTCCGCGAGCGGGATCACGGCCGGGACCGCCTCCGGCGGCTCGCCGAGCAGCACCCGCCTCACCACCCGCTCGGCGGCCCGCCCGTCGTCGAACTGGCAGAACCGCTCACGGAACGCGGCCCGCAGCGCCCTGGCCTCGGGGCCCGCGTAGGAGCCGTCGCGGAAGACGGCGGCCAGCTCCTCGGGGGTACGGGCGACCAGCCCGGGCGGCTCGGCCGTCAGGTCGAAGTAGACGCCCCGGGTCTCCCGGTAGACGTCCCAGTCGTCGGCGTACACGACGATCGGCCGGTCCAGGTTGGCGTAGTCGAACATGATGGACGAGTAGTCGGTGACCAGCGCGTCCGCGGCCAGGCACACGTCCTCGGAGGAGCGGTGGGCGGTCACGTCGATGATCCGGTCCGAGCCGCGGGCCCCGCCCCGGTCGTAGAAGTAGTGGGCGCGCAGCAGCACGACGACGTCCTCGCCGGCCGCCGCGCAGAACGCCTCCAGGTCGAGGCCGGGTTCGAAGCCGGTGTGGTGGTCGCGGTGGGTGGGCGCGTACAGCACGGCCGTCCTGCCCTCCGGGATCCCCAGTTCCCGCCGGATCCGGGCCACGTCCCGCGCGGTCGCCGTGTAGTAGACGTCGTTGCGCGGATAGCCGTACTCCAGATGCTCGTAGGAGCCGGGGAACGCGCGCTCCCACATCTGGGTGGAGTGGCGGTTGGACGACAGGTTGAAGTCCCAGCGGTCCACCCGGCCGAGCAGCTTGGTGAAGCTGCCGGACCGCGCGGCCACCACCGGGTACGTCGACTGGTCCACGCCCATCGTCTTCAGCGGGGTGCCGTGCTGGGTCTGCACGTGCACACTGCCCGGCCGCTTGACGACGCCCTCGGCGAAGTTGGCGTTGTTGATCAGGTACGTGGCGCGGGCCAGCACCTCCCAGGAGCGGCGGGAGCCGATCACCGCGTACTCGACGTCCTGCGGAACGGTGTGTTCCTGGCCGGCCTCGACCAGGAACACCGAGCGGATGTGCGGGGCGAGTTCACGGGCCTTGGCGTGGATCGCCGCGGGGTTGCAGGCGTAACCGCGGCCCCAGTAGGCGCAGTAGACCGCGAGGTTCGGGTCGAGCGGGCGGCGCAGGTCGCGGGCGTAGCGCAGCCGGGTGCGCAGCATGTGCGGGCGGGGCAGCCGGCCGGTGGCGCCGCCGGCCACCCGGTTGGCGCCGCGCAGGGCGCGGAACGCGCTGTACGCGCCCGCCGCCAGCAGCCGGTGCTGCACCCCCAGGCTGCCGCCCGGCACCCGGTGGCCGGCCGGCCGGTGCCGCCGGTAGAGGC
>NZ_JBEXKG010000113.1:0-25357 GCF_040609555.1 Streptomyces sp. NPDC004658 | reverse complement strand
GGGCGCCCTCATCCAGGTCGAAGATCTCGGCGACGTACTGGGGCGGCCGGATCAGCTCCGCTTTCGTCACGATCATCGTCTCGCCCTCGGCGAGCACCGATCCGGTACGCAGAACCCGGGTGATCCGGTCGTAGCCGGAGGGGGCGACCTCGGCCCGTGAGCTGCGCGCCCAGGGCTTCGACGGCCGACTGGTGATCGTCGGCGAGGAACCCCATCACCCGTACGACCGCCCTCCTCTCTCCAAGGACTTCCTCATCGGCCGCGCCGACGAGACCCAGCTCGCCCTCACCGACGCCGACGAGACCGCCGGACTCGACGCCGAGTGGCTGCTCGGCGTCCGCGCTCGCGGGCTCGACCCCCGTGGCCGCACCGTCCTCCTCGACGACGGCCGTACGGTCTCCACCGACGGCGTCGTCATCGCCACCGGTGCCGCCGCCCGCCGGCTGCCCGGCGACCGCCTCGCCGGGGTGCACACCCTGCGCACCCTCGACGACGCCCGCGCCCTGCGGGCCGAACTCACCCGCGGGCACCGGCGGGTCGTCGTCATCGGCGGCGGCTTCATCGGTGCCGAGACCGCCTCCTCGTGCGCCCGGCTCGGCCACGAGGTCACCGTGGTCGAGGCCGCCCCGCTGCCGCTCGTGCCCCAACTCGGTGCCCGGATGGCCGGGGTCTGCGCCGCCCTGCACCGCCGCGGCGGAGTGGAACTGGTCACCGGCACCGGCGTGGCCGCGCTCCGGGGAGCCGCCACCGTCACCGGGGTCGACCTCACCGACGGCCGCACGCTGCCCGCCGACGTCGTGATCGTCGGCATCGGCGCCCGCCCGCACACCGACTGGCTCGTCGGGTCCGCACTCGCGCTGCACGACGGTGTGCTGTGCGACGACGGCTGCGTCACCGCCCTGCCCCAGGTGGTCGCGGTCGGGGACGTGGCCCGGATCGGCGGCACCCGCGCCGAGCACTGGACCTCCGCCACCGAGCAGCCCCGCGTCGCCGTCACGAACCTGCTCGCCGGCCGCACCGTGGCGACCGCCCGCACGCTGCCGTACTTCTGGTCCGACCAGTACGACTCCCGGATCCAGTTCGCGGGCCGGTGCCGTGAGGGCGACACCGTCCATGTCACCGAGGGTGAGATCACCGACGACGGCACTCCCGGAGACTCCGGCTTCCTCGCCCGCTACGAACGCCACGGCCGCACCGTCGCCGTACTCGGAGTGGACCGGCCTCGCGCCTTCATGCGGGCCCGGCGCGAACTCCAACGGGAGGAACACCGGCGGACGGGAGGACCCCGGGTGGAGCCGGCCGCGCTGTGACGGGTGGGACTGCTGCGGCTCGGTAGCGGGGGGCGGGGGAGTGGGGGAGGGCGGTGTGCCGCTCATCCCGTCACTCCGGCCGTCGGCCTCGGCCCGGATGCGTGGCCAGTCCTCCTTGCCTGCGCGTGCGTCCCGATCGAGCGGGACGGCTCCTACCGCCCGCACGCGTAGGTCGGCTCCCGACCGGGCGGGACGGCAACTGGTGGACGGGTTTCCCGTGGCCCTTGCTTCCGGCGGGTGGTGCTGGGGCCGGATATCCGGTGGCCCGTGCGCCGGTGGCCCGTGCGCCGGTGGCCGTTGAATGCCCGGTGGCCCGTGCACTGGTGCCGTTGAGTTCCCGGTGGCCCGGGATCCGGTGGCCACGTTTCCGCGCGTTCCCTCGTCCGAAACTCCCGCAACCCCGCAACCCCGCAGCCCCGCGGCCAGGCTTCCGGCGCCCCACGGCCCGATGGCCTGGTCGCCGGCGGCTACAGCGCGCCGTCCGTCAGGAGTCAGGAGTGCGACAGCCGCCCGGCGCCACCGGCCCGGCGTATCCGCTCCTGTTCCCGCAGGCTCGGCCGCTCCTGGCGCCGGCGGGCGCGCCGCTCCCGGCGGAGGGCCCGGGCCGTGCTGCTCGGCTCGGAGATCACGCCGTACCGCTGGTTCCACACCTGACGGGTGACCCACACGTCGACCACGGCCCAGGTGGCGGCCACCGTGCTGGCCACGCCGCTGATCACCATGGGGAACGCCAGCCACGACCCGGCCAGCGTGCACAGGAACGCCACCATCGCCTGGATCAGCGTCACCGCTATGACGAGGACGGCCCGCACCGCCGCCGTACGCACCGGATCCGGCAACGGGTGCCGGCGCGCGGGCTCCTCGATCCACAAGGGGCGGTAATTCTGCCGCTGTTGATCGGCGCCGGGCTCCCCGGCGCGCTCCAGCCCCGGAACGTCCCGATCCGGCGCCTCCTTGTCCCCTCGCGCCCGCGGGCGCTCCGCCACGCTCTCCCCGGCCGCCCCGCGCCGCTCCGCCGTGCCCATCACCGTGTCACTCCCCACCGCCGGCAGACCGCTCGCCCCCGGCATCAGAAGACCCCGACTCCCCAGTGGCTGCCCGGCTTGCGCTGTTTTACGCCGCCGGGGTGCGGGATGCGGCTCCTGTGGCCCATTCCGCCCCCATTTCCCATAGAGAAGGACGCGTGAGATCCCCCGAAGATTCCCAACTGGCGAAAAATTCCGGCCAACCACCTGACCGTGCGACTGCCGTGGTCACCACGTGGGCGCCCGGATCACGGTCGCCATCTCCCCCAATGCCCGGACAACTCACCATGTCTCGCCGCCGGTGCGGAAGTTCGCCCTCCGGACATGTCTTCGAGTTAACTGTGGCGCGGTAGTAGGCTCGCGCCGTTTGTTGCGGACATGAGCACCCCCGGCCGGCGGGGGTCGAGCTGGGGGAGGCCATGCGCTTTCGCGGGAAGTCGATCCGCCGGAAGATCGTGGCGCTGCTTCTCGTGCCGCTGGTGTCCCTGACCGCCGTCTGGGGCTTCGCCACGGTGCTCACGGGGCGCGAAGTCGCTCAGCTGTTCCGCGTGACCGACATCGTCGAGGACATCGGCTACCCCACCGAGGATACCGTTCGCGTCCTGCAGCAGGAGCGCCGCCAGACCCTCGTCTACCTCGCCGATCCGCGGGCCTCCGAGGCCCTTTCGGCGCTGCGCCGCACCCGTGCCGCGACCGACCGGACGATCACCACCATCCGCAGGAACGCCAGGGACCAGGACGTCCGGGCCGACATGGACGCGGACGACAGCGACCACCTCACCGCCGTCCTGGACGCCTTGGACGGTCTCGGTCCCCTGCGTCGCAGCGTCGAGGGAGGCACCCTCACCCGCGCCCAGGCGCTGGACCTCTACAACCGTCTCGTGGACCCCTGCTACGCGCTCCTCGCGTCCCTCGACGGCCTGGACGACGTCGAGGTCGACAAGCAGGCCCGCGCCCTGGTGAACGTCACCCGCGCCCGCGAGCTGCTCTCCCGCGAGGACGCCCTGCTCGGCTCCTCCCTCGTCGTCGGCCGGCTCACCCATGACGAGACCCGTGACATCTCCGACCTCGTCGCCCAGCGCACCCTGCTGTACGACATCAGCCTCCCGCTGCTGCCCGCGGCGGAGCGCGACCGCTACGAACGCTTCTGGAGGAACGCCACCACGGCCCCACTGCGGGAGGCCGAACGGGCCGTGATCGCCTCGGACTCCGGCAGCCCCGGCGATGTCACCGCCAAGAGCTGGGACTCCTCCGCGGCAACCGTCCTGGACGAACTCGGCACCCTGGACGACCAGGTGGGCGACCGCTTCCAGGACCATATGCGCCCGGTGGCCGTCGGCGTCATCGTGCAGGCGGCCGTCGCCGGCGCCCTCGGCCTGGTCGCGCTGCTGCTGTCCGTCGTGCTCTCCATCCGGGTCGGCCGTTCCCTCATCCGCGACCTGCGCCAGCTGCGCCTGGAGGCGCACGAGGCGTCCGGTGTCCGGCTGCCCAGCGTGATGCGCCGGCTGTCCGCGGGCGAACAGGTCGACGTCGAGACCGAGGTCCCGCGCCTGGAGTACGACAAGAACGAGATCGGCGAGGTCGGCCAGGCCCTCAACACCCTGCAGCGCGCCGCCGTCGAGGCCGCCGTCAAACAGGCCGAGCTGCGGGCCGGCGTCTCCGAGGTCTTCGTCAACCTCGCCCGCCGCAGCCAGGTACTGCTGCACAAGCAGCTCACCCTGCTCGACAGCATGGAGCGCCGCACCGAGGACACCGACGAACTCGCCGACCTGTTCCGCCTCGACCACCTCACCACCCGTATGCGCCGGCACGCCGAGGGCCTCGTGATCCTGTCCGGAGCCGCGCCCTCCCGGCAGTGGCGCCGGCCGGTGCAACTGATGGACGTGGTCCGCGCCGCCGTCGCCGAGGTCGAGGACTACGAGCGCATCGAGGTCCGGCGCCTGCCACGGGTCGCCGTCACCGGTCCCGCCGTCGCCGACCTCACCCATCTCGTGGCCGAACTCCTGGAGAACGCCACCGTCTTCTCGCCGCCGCACACCGCCGTCCAGGTCCTCGGCGACCGGGTCGCGAACGGCTTCACCCTGGAGATCCACGACCGGGGCCTCGGTATGACGGCCGAGGCGCTCCTGGACGCCAATCTGCGTCTCGCCGAGACGCCCGAGTTCGAACTCTCCGACACCGACCGGCTCGGCCTGTTCGTGGTCAGCCGGCTCGCCCAGCGCCAGAACGTCCGGGTCTCCCTCCAGCCGTCTCCGTACGGCGGCACCACCGCCGTGGTGTTCATCCCCGACGCGCTGCTCACCGACGACGTCCCGGACACCAACGGCACCGGTTTCCGGCTCGACCGGGACCGCCCGGCGAAGGGCACCGAGCAGCTGGGGCGCGGTGCCGGGCGCTCCCCGGCCCCCT
The DNA here is from genome assembly GCF_040609555.1 of Streptomyces sp. NPDC004658. Taxonomy (NCBI): domain Bacteria; kingdom Bacillati; phylum Actinomycetota; class Actinomycetes; order Kitasatosporales; family Streptomycetaceae; genus Streptomyces; species Streptomyces sp. NPDC004658. The sequence goes on along the minus strand of NZ_JBEXKG010000113.1, from coordinate 20,613 downwards.
TGCAGCTGCCCGGGCTGCCGACCTCCCTGCTGGACGGCCCGGTCGAGCTGGAGGCGCCCGTCGATCTCGACGCGCTGGACGACTTCCCCGGCGCCCTGCCGGACGAGGACAGCGAGCGCGGCGGTCTGTTCCGCTCCCGCCGGGTCGGTCCGGGCGACGACGAGCAGACGACCCCCTCTTCGGCCGACCGGCTGTCGCACGACGGGACCCGTGAGCCCGGGGCCGTACCGCTGCCGCGGCGGCAGACGCCCAAGCTGGTCAGCTCGCACGGCAGACCCGTCACCGACCAGAGGTCCCGCCGCGGCGAACCGTCCCCCGAGCCCTCCGCAGGCACGCGCCGCTCCGACACGGACGGACCGGCTCCGTTGCCCACCCGCCGTCGCGGCACCTCCCGGCGCCCCGCCGCCCGCACCGGCCGCGCCGAGGACAGCACCGCGACGCCGGCCGAGCGCACCGAAACGGTCCCCGGAGCCCCGGCGCTGCCCAGGCGCACCCGGACCGGGGCACCCGGCACCGACAGCCCGGCGGACACGGCACCTCCTCGCTCCGGCACCGGCGGTCCGGCGGACACCGCCAAGCCCCACTCCGACGCCGCCGCACCCGCCGGTGACTCGGCCCCGGAGCCGGGCACCGGGCCGCTGCCCCGGCGCGTACGCCAGGCGAACCTGGCCCCCCAGCTCAAGCAGGACACCGACCGGCGCTCCGAGAGCGCGACGCCACCCGCCGACCGCGACGCCGAGGAGGTCCGCACCCGGATGGCCTCGCTCCAGCGCGGATGGCAACGTGGCCGGGAGGAGAACGCCGCGGGCGACGAGGCCCGGAACGGCACAGCACAAGGAACGACTAAGGGGGACGGTCGATGACCGCACCGAAGGCGACCGGCCACACGGCGACGGACAAGGGAGAGCTGAACTGGCTCCTGGACGACCTGGTCGACCGGGTCGCCAGCATCCGCAAGGCCGTCATCCTGTCCGGCGACGGCCTGCCCACGGGGGTGTCCAAGGACCTGACCAGGGAGGACAGCGAGCATCTGGCCGCCGTCGCGTCCGGCTTCCACAGCCTCGCCAAGGGCGTCGGGCGCCACTTCGAGGCGGGCAGCGTCCGGCAGACGGTGGTCGAACTGGACGACGCCTTCCTCTTCGTCACCGCCGCCGGTGACGGCAGCTGCCTCGCCGTCCTCTCGGACGCCGACTCCGACGTCGGGCAGGTCGCCTACGAGATGACGCTCCTGGTCAAGCGGGTCGGTGTCCATCTGGGCACCGCCCCGCGCACCGATCTGCCCGCAGGCGGGTAGTGGGATGACATGAGCGCAGACGGTCAGGGAAGAAGCCACTGGTTCGACGACGAGGCCGGGCCGGTCGTCCGTCCGTACGCCATGACGCGTGGCCGCACCACGAGCGAGGGTCAGCACCGCCTCGACCTGATCGCGGTGGTCGTGACCGAGCCCGACACGGGCGACCCGGAATCGGACCCGGCACTGTCCCCCGAACACGTGGAGATCGTCGGACTCTGCCGGGACGCTCCCCAGTCGGTCGCCGAACTCGCCGCGGAACTCGACCTGCCGATCGGCGTCGTCCGCGTTCTCATCGGCGACCTGGTGCACGCGGAACTCGTCCATGTCACCCGCCCGGTGCCCCCGGCCGAGCTGCCCGACGAGAGTATTCTGCGCGACGTGATCAACGGCCTCCGGGCGTTGTGACCGGCACGGAAGCGGGGTAGCGACGTGACTGGCTGGCAGTTCTGGGTCGACCGGGGCGGCACCTTCACCGACATCGTCGCGCGTCGCCCGGACGGCCGGCTGCTCACGCACAAACTGCTGTCCGACAACCCGGCACGGTACTCCGACGCGGCCGTCGCGGGCGTACGCGAACTCCTCGGCGGCTCGCAGCACCCCGTCGAGGCCGTGCGCATGGGCACCACGGTCGCCACGAACGCCCTGCTGGAACGCACAGGTGAGCGCACCCTCCTCGTCGTCACCCGCGGCTTCCGCGACGCGCTGCGCATCGCCTACCAGAACCGCCCGCACATCTTCGCCCGCCGCGTCGAGCTGCCCGAGCTGCTCCATGAGCGGGTCGTAGAGGTGGACGAGCGCGTGGCCGCCGACGGCACCGTCCTGTGTCCGCCGGATCTGGACGCCCTGGAAGGTCCCCTCCGGGACGCCTACGACGACGGGATCCGCGCGGTCGCCGTCGTCTGCCTGCACAGCCACCTCCACCCCGGTCACGAGCGCGCCGTCGGCGAGCTCGCCGCCCGCGTCGGCTTCCCGCAGATCTCGCTGTCCAGCGAGGTCAGCCCACTGATGAAGCTCGTCCCGCGCGGGGACACCGCCGTCGTGGACGCCTACCTCTCGCCGGTGCTGCGCCGCTACGTGCGGCACATCGCCGATGAACTGCGCGGCGTCCGGCTGATGTTCATGCAGTCCAACGGCGGGCTGACGGAGGCCGGGCAGTTCCGCGGCAAGGACGCCATCCTCTCCGGCCCGGCCGGCGGCATCGTCGGCATGGCCCGCATGTCGCAGCGCGCCGGCTTCGACCGCGTCATCGGCTTCGACATGGGCGGCACCTCCACCGACGTCTCGCACTTCGCCGGCGCCTACGAGCGGGTGTTCACCACACAGATCGCGGGAGTCCGGCTGCGGGCTCCCATGCTGGACATCCACACCGTCGCCGCCGGCGGCGGCTCCGTCCTGCACTTCGACGGCTCCCGCTACCGGGTGGGCCCCGACTCGGCCGGCGCCGACCCCGGTCCCGCCTGCTACCGCGCGGGCGGCCCGCTCACCGTCACCGACGCCAACGTCATGCTCGGCCGCATCCAGCCCGCCCACTTCCCGGCCGTGTTCGGTCCCGACGGTGACCAGCCACTGGACGCCGCCCTCGTCCGTGACCGGTTCACCGCCCTCGCGCGTGAGATCCACGAACACACCGGGGACGACCGCACCCCGGAGCAGGTGGCCGAGGGCTACCTGCAGATCGCCGTGGCCAACATCGCCAACGCGGTGAAGCGGATCTCCGTCCAGAAGGGCCATGACGTCACCCGCTACGCCCTGACCACCTTCGGCGGGGCGGGCGGCCAGCACGCGTGCCGGGTCGCCGACTCGCTCGGCGTCCGCACCGTCCTCGTACCCCCCATGGCCGGGGTGCTCTCCGCGCTCGGCATCGGCCTCGCCGACACCACGGCCATGCGCGAGCACTCCGTGGAAGCGCCCCTGGAAGCCGCCTCCATGCCCGGCATCCGTGAGACCGCCGAGGACCTGGAAGCCGCCGCGCGGGCGGAACTCGTCGCCGAGGACGTCCCGGAGGACCGCATCCGGGTCGCCCGCCGCGCCCAGCTCCGCTACGACGGCACCGACACCACCCTCACCGTCGAGCTGGCGGGACCCGACACCATGCGGCAGGCCTTCGAGGAACGTCATCGCGCGACGTACTCCTTCACCCTCGACCGCCCGGTCGTCGTGGAAGCCCTCTCCGTCGAAGCCACCGGCATCACCACACCCCCCGATCTCTCCGCCCTCGCCCCGTACGAGGGCCGTGCCCAGGCACCCGGCACCGTCCGTCTCCACACCGGCGGCGCCTGGCGCGACGTACCCCTCCACCGCCGGGAGGCCCTTCCTCCCGGCGAGACCGTCACCGGTCCCGCGATCATCACGGAGGCCGGCGCCACGACCGTCGTCGACGACGGCTGGCGGGCCGCCGCGACCGATGACGGGCATCTGCTCATGGAACGCACGGCGATCACGCAGAGTTCCGAGGTGGACACGGAATCCGATCCGGTTCTGCTTGAGGTCTTCAACAACCTGTTCATGTCGATCGCCGAGCAGATGGGCGCACGGCTGGAGTCCACGGCCCAGTCCGTCAACATCAAGGAGCGGCTGGACTTCTCCTGCGCGCTCTTCGACCCGGACGGAAACCTGGTGGCCAACGCCCCTCACATCCCCGTCCACCTGGGATCCATGGGCACCAGCGTCAAAGAGGTCATCCGCCGGCGCGGCTCCGCCATGCGGCCGGGCGACACCTACGCCGTGAACGACCCGTACCACGGCGGTACGCACCTGCCCGACGTCACCGTGATCACCCCCGTCTTCGACACCGACGTGGCCGCGGACACGCGGAGTGAGCCGCGGGTCCTCTTCCACGTGGCCTCACGCGGTCACCACGCCGAGATCGGCGGCATCGCCCCCGGCTCCATGCCGGCCGGCAGCCGCACCATCGAGGAGGAGGGCGTCCTCTTCGACAACTGGCTCCTCACCGAGAACGGCCGCTTCCGGGAGGAGGAGACCCACCGCCTCCTCACCGAGGCGCCGTACCCGTCCCGCAACCCGCGCACCAACCTCGCCGACCTGCGCGCCCAGATCGCCGCCAACCAGAAGGGCGTCGAAGAGGTCCGGCGCATGATCGGGGAGTTCGGCCTTGACGTCGTCCAGGCCTACATGCGGCACGTCCAGGACAACGCCGAGGAAGCCGTCCGCCGCGTCATCGACGCCCTGGACGACGGCGAGTACGCCTATGAGACCGACTCCGGGGCCGTCATCCGGGTCCGCGTCCGCGTCGACCGTACCGAGCGCCGGGCGACCATCGACTTCACCGGCACCTCCGCGCAGCTCGGCACCAACTTCAACGCACCTTCCGCGGTGGTCAACGCGGCCGTCCTGTACGTCTTCCGCACCCTCGTCGCCGACGACATCCCGCTCAACGACGGCTGCCTGCGCCCCCTGGACCTCATCGTGCCGTCCGGCTCCATGCTCGCCCCCGAACCGCCCGCCGCCGTGGTCGCGGGCAACGTCGAGACCTCCCAGGCCATCACCGGCGCCCTCTACGCCGCACTCGGAGTCCAGGCCGAGGGCTCTGGCACCATGAACAACGTCACCTTCGGCAACGAGCGGCACCAGTACTACGAAACCGTCGCCTCCGGATCCGGCGCGGGCGACGGTTTCCCGGGCGCCGACGTGGTCCAGACCCATATGACCAACTCCCGGCTCACGGACCCGGAAGTCCTGGAATGGCGGCTACCGGTCCGGCTGGAGGAGTTCGCCGTCCGGCGGGGGAGCGGCGGCGCGGGGCGGTGGCGCGGCGGTGACGGGGCCGTGCGCCGGATCCGGTTCCTCGAACCGATGACCGTCTCCACGCTCTCCCAGCACCGCCGCGTGCCGCCGTACGGCATGGCCGGCGGCGCCCCCGGAGCGCTCGGCGCCAACCGGGTCGAGCACGCCGACGGCACGGTCACCGACCTCGGCGGAAGCGGATCGGCCGACGTCGGCCCCGGCGACGTACTCGTCATCGAAACCCCCGGTGGCGGCGGCTACGGCCGGCCGTCCCCCGACCCCCATCAAGCAGGAGAAGAGATCGATGATCTTCGGGCGTTCTGAGCGCGGCAAGGCTCCGGTCGAGCCCGTCACGCTCAAGATCCTCGTGGCCGGCGGCTTCGGCGTGGGCAAGACGACCCTCGTCGGCGCGGTCAGCGAGATCAGGCCGCTGCGCACCGAGGAACTGCTCACCGAGGCCGGGCGGCCCGTCGACGACACCAGCGGTGTGGAGGGCAAGCACACCACCACGGTGGCCATGGACTTCGGCCGGATCACCCTGCGCGAGGACCTGGTGCTCTACCTCTTCGGCACGCCGGGGCAGGAGCGGTTCTGGTTCATGTGGGACGAGCTGTCCGAGGGCGCGCTCGGGGCCGTCGTCCTCGCCGACACGCGCCGCCTGGAGGACTGCTTCGCCGCCGTCGACTACTTCGAGCGGCGTTCCATCCCCTTCCTCGTCGGCGTGAACTGCTTCGACGGAGCGGCCCGGCACCCCGTGGAATCCGTCCGTCAGGCCCTCGACCTGGACGACGACGTGCCCCTGCTGTTGTGCGACGCCCGTGACCGGGAGTCGGTCAAGGAGGTGCTCGTCGGACTCGTCCAGCACGCGATGCGGTACACGGCCGACCGCCGCCGGGCCGTCGTGCGCTGAACAGCCAGACACGGCCCGTACCCCCGCCGACCGGGGTACGAGCCGTGGTCCTGTGCGCAGCGCTCACGCGCGCGTGCGGCGACTTTCCGGCTGCCTTCCCGCTGTCAGGCCCCGTCCTCCTCCAGCCAGCCGAAGCTCTTCTCCACGGCCCTGCGCCAGTTCCGGTACTCGCGGTCGCGGACCGCCCCCTCCATCGCGGGCGTCCATTCCGCGTCCTTGCGCCAGTGCGACTTCAGCTCGTCCAAGTCGTTCCACACGCCCGTGGCCAGCCCGGCCGCGTAGGCGGCGCCCAGGCACGTCGTCTCCGACACGCGGGGCCGGATCACCGGTACGCCGAGGACGTCCGCCTGGTGCTGCATGAGCAGGTTGTTCCGGGTCATGCCGCCGTCCACCTTCAGCGTGCTGATGCGCACCCCGGAGTCCTGGTACATCGCGTCCACCACTTCCCGGGTCTGCCAGCTCGTGGCCTCCAGCACCGCGCGCGCGAGGTGCGCCTTGGTGACGTACCGGGTGAGGCCGGTGACGACGCCGCGTGCGTCGGAGCGCCAGTAGGGCGCGAACAGGCCGGAGAAGGCCGGCACGATGTAGGCGCCGCCGTTGTCGTCGACGCTCGCCGCCAGTGTCTCGATCTCGTCGGCGGTCCGGATGATCCCGAGCTGGTCGCGGAACCATTGGACCAGCGCACCCGTTATCGCTATGGACCCTTCCAGGCAGTACACCGGCGCCTCCCCGCCGATCTTGTAGCCCATCGTCGTCAGCAGCCCGTTCTTGGACGGCACCGGCCGGTTGCCGGTGTTCAGCAGCAGGAAACTGCCGGTGCCGTAGGTGTTCTTCGCCGTGCCGACGTCGTAGCAGGCCTGCCCGAACACGGCGGCCTGCTGATCGCCCAGCGCCGAGGCCACGGGCACCCCGGACAGCTGCCCGACGGCGGTCCCGTACACCTCGGCCGAGGACCTGATCTCGGGCAGTACGGCCTCGGGCACGTTCATCGCCGACAGGATGGAGGGGTCCCACTGGAGAGTGTCCAGGTTCATCAGCATGGTCCGGCCGGCGTTCGTGACGTCGGTGACGTGCCGGCCGCCGTCGGTGCCGCCGGTGAGGTTCCAGATCAGCCAGGAGTCGATGGTGCCGAACGCGATCTCACCGCGCTCGGCCCGCTGCCGCAGACCGGGCACATGGTCCAGCAGCCAGGCCGCCTTGGGGCCGGAGAAGTAGCTGGCCAGCGGCAGCCCGGTCCGGTCGCGGAAGCGGTCCTGACCGTCCGCGCCGCCCAGTTCGCCGCACAGGGCCGCGGTGCGGGTGTCCTGCCAGACGATCGCGTTGTGCACGGGCTTGCCCGTGGCGCGGTCCCACAGGACCGTGGTTTCCCGCTGGTTGGTGATGCCGAGGGCGCTCAGCTGGTCCGCGCGCAGCCCCGCCCGGGCGAGTGCTCCGGCCACCACGGCCTGCACCTTGGACCAGATCTCGGTGGCGTCGTGCTCCACCCAGCCGGGTCTGGGAAAGATCTGCCGGTGCTCGCGCTGGTCGACGGCGACGATCGCGCCGCTGTGGTCGAAGACGATGCAGCGGCTGGACGTGGTGCCCTGGTCGATGGCGGCGACGTACGTGTCGGCGGTGTCCGTCATGGCTGTCCCTGGGTCGCTGGGTCGGATCGCCGGCCGGAAGGCCGGGTACGGATCGTGGATCGCGGTGGCGGGAGCGGGGGTTCAGAAGGCCGCGTTGTAGATGAGGCCGGCCAGCGCTCCGCCGATCAGCGGGCCGACGACCGGGATCCAGGCGTATCCCCAGTCGGAGCTGCCCTTGTGGGGGATCGGCAGGAAGGTGTGCACGAGGCGCGGGCCGAGGTCGCGGGCCGGGTTGATGGCATAGCCGGTGGGGCCGCCGAGGGAGAGTCCGATGCCCACGACGAGCAAGGAGACGATCAGCACGGTGGTGCCGGACTCGCCGAGCCCCTTGGTGAGCCCGAAGGCGAGCACCGGCAGGACGAGCGCGACGGTGGCGATGATCTCGGTGACGAGGTTGGCGACCGGGTTCCTGATCTCCGGAATGGTGGAGAAGATGCCGAGCGTCGGCACGGGTTCACCGGCGGTGCCGTCCGTGGTGCCTTCCGTGCGGACGTTGGCCTGGAACTGGGCGAGATAGACCAGGTAGGCCAGTACGGCGCCGAGCATCGCGCCGACGATCTGCCCGAGCAGGTACACCCAGACCTTGCCCCACTTGCCGGTGTCCACGGCGATGCCGATGGTGACCGCGGGGTTGAGCTGGCCACCGGAGAGGGGAGCGGCGGTGTACGCGCCCGCCAGCACGCCGAATCCCCAGCCGAAGGCGATCACGACCCAGCCCGAGGCCCGTGCCTTGGAGTACCTGAGGGTGACGGCGGCGCAGACGCCCGCGCCGAACAGGATCAGGATCGCGGTGCCGATGACCTCGCCGACGAATATGTCTCCGTTGCTCATGGCGGCTCCCTTGGCGCCGGCGGGGACGATCGGCCCCCGGCCCTGGCGTGCAGGACGGTTCCCTTGGCGACTTCAGCCGAAGGCAGGGAGGGCCCCGCGCCCCGCCCGGCGTCGGTGACGAGCGTGCCGTCGCAGCCGGATCGCCCCTGGAACGCCGGGCCGTGAGCAGGACAGACCCGTGCGGCAGTGCCTGATAACGCCGAGAATGTACGGCGATGTCGGCTGACACCGGGAAGTGTTCACCGGCACCCCGGGGGCGTCAAGGTTGCCGACGGCGACGGTGACACGGGCGCCGCACCGGCCCCGGCGGAGCGGACCCCCACCGCAACGGACGTATACGGGAAGGCGGTTCACCACCGTGGCTCGGCGGCCGCGTATCCGGTCTGCGCCGGGGCAGGGCCCGGGCCGCCGCGCCGCACCTCGTGACCGGGGAGCCCCGCGCGCCCGAGCACCCAGCTGGCGCCGTTCAGCGCCTTGGCCGCCTTCTTCAGCGGGGCGAGCTGCGCGGCGGCCTGGTGATGGTCGCTCACGCTGCCCGGACCGCAGACGACCGTCGCCAGGGAGAGGGTGACCGGCCGCCCGCCCGCCGCCCAGGGAGCGTCCAGCACGGCGGTGACCAGCGGGTGGAGTGCCTCCTCGTCGGCCAGGACCAGGAAGTCGTCTCCGCCGATGTGCCCCACGCGCGCGTGATCCGCGACCGCCTGCTGGAGCGCACGGCCCACCGAGCGGATCAGCTCGTCGCCCGCGGCGAACCCGGCACCGTCGTTGACCTGCTTGAAGTGATCGATGTCCAGCCAGCTGAGCGCGAACGCCCGCCCGTCGGCGATCCGCCGGTCCACCTCGCTCACGATGGCGTCGGAACCGGGCAGCCGGGTCAGCGGGTTGAGCCCGGCGGCCTCCTCCACCCGGCTCTCGGCCAGCGCCCGCACCAGATCCGCCAGCCTCACCACGCCGACGCACCGGCCGTGCCCGTCGACCACCGCCACGTCGTCGGAGGTCCGGTCCCGGCCGCCGACCGCCACCACGTCCAGCACCTGCCAGGCCGTCGCGTCGACGCCCACCGTGCGGGGCGCGTCGCCCAGTTTGAAGGCGGGCCGGTCGGCGTACAGGGCGTGCCCGTAGCGACCGGACATCGACAGCAGGAAGCGTGAACGGTGCACCGACCGGACGGGCCTGCCGTACTGGTCCACCAGCAGTACGCCGGAGACGTCCGGGGAACCGGTCAGCAGCGCCCGCACCTGTCCCGCCGACGCGGTCAGCGGCAGGACGGCGGCCGGCCGAACGAACTCGCGCACGGACGGCCCGGAGCGGGGCGCGGTCCTGGCGGCGGGCGCGAGGGACGGAACGTATACGTCCGCCGCGGGGATCCGGGCCGGCGGAGCGAACAGCTCTCCCTGGGCCAGCTGTGCACCGGCCGACAGCGCCGCCGCGCACTGGAGTTCCGTCTCCACTCCCTCCACCGCGACCAGGGCGCCCAGTTCCTCGCACAGTGTCCGCATCGCCCGCACCGCGGCCGGCCGCGCCAGCAGCGACGCGTCGAGTTTGACCAGGTCGGGGGAGAGGTCGGTGAGCATTCTGAGCGGCACGTCGCCGTCCCCGATGCCGTCCGCGCTGATCCGGAAGCCCTGCTCCCGCAGTGCGGCCACCGCCTCCAGCAGGGCCCGCTGCGGCACGTGTGTGTAGGGCGGGACGATGTCGAGCGTCACCTCCCAGGGCATGCGCCCCGCCGCGCGGACGGCGTCGTGCAGCGGTGTCAGGCCGCCCAGGTCGGCGAGCGTGGCCGCGAACACGTTCAGATGCAGCGGCAGCAGGGTCTCCTTGCGGGCCGCCGCGCGGAGCGCCAACACGGTCAGCCCACCGTCCAGTCCGGGATCCCGGCGGGCCTCGGCCAGGACATCGCCCGTCTCCGGGCGGGCCAGTATCTCCAGTGCGGCGACCGCGCCCGTCCTCAGGTTGACCACCGGCTGGAAGGCGAAGCGGAGAGTATCCGTCCAGGAGTGCACGGGAGCATGATGGCGCTGCCCGCGCACGCCCAGGCGCAGTTCATGAGACGTTCACGCAGCATTCCTGGGTGCTCACGCAGCGTGGGCGGTTCCATCTACTCCCATGTGTCACATGCGTCTCTTCGCTCGTCCTGGTCACCGCACGGCGATCACCGAGGAACCGTGTCCGAACAGCCCCTGGTCCGCGGTGGGGCCTACCCGCGCCCCGGCGACCTGACGGGCGCCCGCTTCGCGCCCTCGCCCTCGCCGCACAGCCCCACTCCTCGTACCACTGCAACTCCAGGGCGGTGGACAGGTCGTACACCTCGGCCCGGGACAGGTCCTCCGGTCCGATGCCCGCCTCGTCGTGGGCGGCACGGGCGATGGACTCCCTGAAGGTCTCCGCCGGCGGCACCACCGCGACGGCCGAGTCCGTGGCGATGTCCGGCAGGTCCAGCACCGTGTTCGGGAAACGAGGCGTCACCGTCGACACCGCCCGGATCCGCACCGGACGGGCGGCGCCGTGCCGGTGCGCGTACTCCAGGCTGGACAGCACCAGGGCGGTCCCGCCGTCGGAGGTGGCACAGATTCCAGCAGCCGCAGCGGATCGGTGACCACCGCGGAGGCGGCCACCTCCTCGGCGGTGACGCGTCTGCGGTACCGGGCGTACGGATCGAGCGCCCCCAGGGCGGCATTCTTCACCTTGACCAGCGGGAAGTCCTCGGGCGTGTCCCCGTGCACCGCCATCCGCCGTCGTGCGTACAGCCCGAAGTAGGCCGGCTTCGTCGCCCCCAGCAGCCGGAACCGCAGCCAGTCCGGATCGTCGGGACGGTCCCCGCCCGCGGGCCGGAAGAATTCCTTCGGCGCGGCGTCCGCCCCCACCACCAGGACGACGTCCGCGAGACCGGCGAGGATCTGCGGTGCGCGGCGGCTATGGCCTGGGCCCCCGACGCGCACGCCGCGTAGACGCTCGTCACGCTGGCCCCCTGCCAGCCCAGGGCCCTGGCGAAGGTCGCTCCGCGACATGCCCCGGATACCCACCCCGCACCGTGTCCGCGCCCACGATGGAGCCGACGTCCGGCCAGTCGAGGCCTGCGTCCGCGAGAGCCGCCGCCGTGCCGTACTCCACGAAGCATGCGGCAAGACCCCTCCTCGGGAAACGTAACTGACGGCCCGTCAGAAATGTGCCACGGGCAACCGGAGATGGGCAGGCCGATTCGGTGAACCGAATGGCCGCGCACGGCGTCGTGGTACACGAGGGGCGGCCGGGACCGACGGGGGTGATTCCGGCCGCTCCTTCCGGAACGGCCCGTTTCCTGATGCCTCACTAGCGGAACACGTCCCTCCTCTGATCGGATACAGTCCGCGCGTGTCCGAAACTCAGCAACCAACTGCCAACTCCGCGCCGGACTCCCACTGTTCGAGCTGCGGAGCGCCCTATGGAGAGGGCGCTTCCGGATGGCCGCGCACCTGCCCGTCCTGCGGGGCCACCGCCTACCGCAACCCGCTTCCGGTCGCCATCGCTCTCCAGCCCGTGTACGACACCAAGGGCACGGCCCTGGTCGTCATCACCCGAACCGTCGCCCCCGCGCGCGGTGGCCTCGCCCTGCCGGGCGGGTACATCGACGACCGCGAGGACTGGAAGCAGGCCGTCGTACGGGAACTCAAGGAAGAGACCGGCATCGACGCGGCCGCCCGCGACGTGCGGCTCGTGGACGCCATGAGCTCACCCGACGGGCACCTGCTGCTGTTCGGAGTGCTGCCGGAACGCCCGGCCGACAAACTGCCGCCCTCCGGCCCCACGGACGAGACGGAGGGATGGCAGCTGCTGCGCAGGCCCGAGGAACTCGCCTTCCCGCTGCACACCGTGGCCGTCAAGGCGTGGTTCGAGGGCCGCTACGTCTGAGCCGCCGGTTCAGCCGAGCCCGCGCACGCGCACAGGGTAGGGCGGCGCCGCCACGCCGTCCTCCCGGTCCCGGGTGACCACCACCCTGCCGCCGTGCCGACGGGCGACGTAGCGTTCGATCTCCGGTTCGCCCCAGCCGTCGCCCGGATCCGGCACGACCAGACCGGCCCCGGTGCGTCCGCGCGCGGGCGCCCACACCTCCAGCTCCAGCCCGCCGTCGGCGCCACGCACGGGCAGCACCGCTCCCGCGCGCGCGAGCACCGGTATCCGGGACAACGGGGCGTCCACCAGAACCTGCCCCGGCCCCTCGTGGACCTCCTCCGTCACCGTGTCGTACCAGCGGCCCCGCGGCAGCCGCACCGCGCGCCGGCCGACACCGGGGTCCAGCACCGGGGCCACCAGAAGGCCGTCTCCCAGCAGGAACGCGTCCTCACAGTCGCGCAGCGCCCGGTCCTCCGGCGCCCCCCACCACAACGGCCGCACATACGGCGCGCCGGTCCGCCGGGCCAGATGCGCCAGCGTCAGGAAGTACGGCAGCAACCGCCGCCGCTCGAGCAGCGCCACGCGCGCGTGCTCCAGCACCTCGGCACCGAACTCCCAGGGCTCCCGGCGCCCCGCCCGCAGACCCGCGTGCGTACGGAACAACGGCAGATACGCACCCAGCTGGAACCAGCGCAGATACAGCTCCGGCGACGGACTGCCGTCGAAACCGCCCACGTCCGGACCCGAATACGGCACCCCGCACAGCCCCAGCCCCAGCACCAGCGACAGCGACGCCCGCAGCCCCGGCCAGCCGGTCGCCACGTCCCCCGACCACGTGCCCCCGTACCGTTGCAGCCCTGCCCAGCCCGAGCGGGAGAAGAGGAAGGGCCGCTCCTCGGGCGCCAGCTCGCGCAAGCCCTCGTAGGCGGCCCGCGCCATGCACAGCGCGTACACGTTGTGCCCTTCCCGGTGGTCGCCGCCGCGCCCCTCCAGGGCGTGCCGGGCCGAACGCGGCAGCGTCGCCTCACCGAAGGCGCTGAACGACGTCGGCTCGTTCATGTCGTGCCAGAATCCCGCGAAGCCCTGCGCCAGCCGCTCCTCGTAGAGCCCGCCCCACCACGCACGCGCGCGTGCGTCCGTGAAATCCGGGAAGACCGACTCGCCGGCCCACGCGACGCCCCGCACCGTGCGCCCCCGCGCGTCGCGCACGAACGCGTCCACGGCCGCACCGCTGTCGTACACGGCACTGCCCGGATCCGCCCGCACCGCCGGATCGACGATCGACACCATCCGGATCCCGTCTCGGCGAAGCTCCTCCGCCAGCACCGGCAGCTTGGGAAAACGCTCCTGGTCGACGGTGAACACCTGATGGCCGTCGTAATGGTCGATGTCGAGGTGCACGGCGTCCAGCGGCAGCCCGTGCTCGTGATAGCCCGCGACGATCCGGCGCACCTCCTGCTCGCTGCCGAACCCCCACCGCGCGTGATGGTGGCCCAGCGCCCACGCCGGCGGCAGGGCGGGCGCCCCGGTCAGCGAGGCCCACGTCTGCAGCACGCGCGCGGGAGTCCCCACCATCACCCAGCACCGCAGCGGACCGCCGTCCATCCGCACCTCGCAGTGCCCCGCCCGGTCGTGCCCGGACCCGGCACCCTCCTCGCCCTCCCGCAGGACCACCGTGCCGTCCCAGGTGGTGTCGTGGAACACCAGATGCGTGCCGGCATCCGCCACCACCAGCTGCACCGGCATCGTCAGGTACAGCGGGTCGTCGCCCGGCCCGAACGCCCGGCCCGGGTCGGTGTTCCACAGCCGGTACCTGCCGTCGCGCAGCCGGGGCCCGCCCGCGCGCCCGCCCAGGCCGAAGAACCGGGCGTCCGCGGCCACCTGCGACCGCTGCATCCACCGCGCCGCACCCCCGCCGACCGGCTCCCACCAGCGGGGCGGCAGATCCCGCCGCAGCATCACCCCGCCCGGCGTGCACACCTCCACCGCGCCGTGCCGCGACACGACGACCGTCGCCCGCTCGGCCACCACCCGCCAGCCGCCGTCCTTGTCCGGCTCCAGCACCGCCCGCGGATCCGGCTCCGGACCGCTCCCCGCGAGCGCGTACGACGGCTGCGGCCCGGCCCCGTCCCACCCCCAGAAGACCGCCCCGTTCACCGCCACGACGATCCGCAGCTCCGACCGGCCGAACCGGATCAGCCCACCCCCGGGACCCGGCTCCGCGTCCCGCACCTGACCCGGCACCCGGGCCCGCTCGGGTCCCCGCCGCGGGAGCCCGGCACCGTCGATACGCCTCCTGCGCCACGATGCCCGTACGGTACGCAACCCCTGCGCCGCCCTCCCCGAACCGACCACACTCACCGAACGCACCAGGTCACGACCGTCCATGCTGCTCACCCTGCCACTGAGCGCCCCACGCGCGCGTGTCGTTCAACTGTCGTTCACCCATGTCCGGACCACATCTTCATGACATGGACTGTGTGGAGCGCACCCTGGTGCAGAAGTCGATCACATGGCATCGTCCCTGTCAGCCGCGTCACGCGCACACCCCAGCCCGTGCGCGGACCGACGCACACGACGCGCACAGCCCGGGAGCCGCACCAATGTCGACCGCGAACCCCCAGCCGCTCTGGCAGCCCGATCCCCAGCGGATCGCCCAGGCCCGCATCACCCGGTTCCAGGCATGGGCCGCCGAACACCACGGCGCCCCCGCCGAGGGCGGGTACCCGGCCCTGCACCGGTGGTCCGTCGACCAGCTGGACACCTTCTGGAAGGCCGTCACCGAATGGTTCGACGTACGGTTCTCGACGCCGTACGCGCGCGTGCTCGGCGACCGCACCATGCCCGGCGCCCAGTGGTTCCCCGGAGCCACCCTCAACTACGCCGAACACGCCCTGCGCGCGGCGGCCGACCGCGCGGCGGAACCCGCCCTCCTGTACGTGGACGAGACGCACGAGCCGCGCCCGGTGAGCTGGTCCGCGCTGCGTCGCCAGGTCGGCTCCCTCGCCGCCGAACTCCGCGCCCTCGGCGTACGCCCCGGCGACCGGGTCAGCGGCTACCTCCCCAACATCCCCCAGGCCGTCGTCGCCCTCCTCGCCACGGCCGCCGTCGGTGCCGTCTGGACCTCGTGCGCCCCCGACTTCGGTGCCCGCAGCGTCCTCGACCGCTTCCAGCAGGTCGAACCCGTCGTCCTGTTCACCGTCGACGGGTACCGCTACGGCGGCAAGGAGCACGACCGCCGGGAGGCCGTCGCCGAGCTGCGCCGCGAGCTGCCCACCCTGCGCGCCGTCGTCCACATCCCCCTGCTCGGCACCGAGCCCCCCGAGGGCGCCCTGGAGTGGTCCGCGCTGACCGCCGGGGACATCGAGCCGGTCTTCGAGCAGGTCCCGTTCGACCACCCGCTGTGGGTGCTCTACTCCTCCGGCACCACCGGCCTGCCCAAGGCCATCGTCCAGTCGCAGGGCGGCATCCTGGTCGAACACCTCAAGCAGCTCGGCCTGCACTGCGACCTCGGCCCCGAGGACCGCTTCTTCTGGTACACCTCGACCGGCTGGATGATGTGGAACTTCCTCGTCTCCGGCCTGCTCACGGGTACCACGGTCGTCCTGTACGACGGCAGCCCCGGCTACCCGGACACGGGCGCCCAGTGGCGCGTCGCCGAACGCACCGGAGCCACCCTCTACGGCACCTCCGCCGCCTACGTCATGGCCTGCCGCAAGGCCGGCGTCCACCCGGCCCGCGACTACGACCTGTCCAGGGTGAAGTGCGTCGCCACCACCGGTTCCCCCCTGCCGCCCGACGGCTTCCGCTGGCTGCACGACGAGGTCCGCGACGACCTGTGGATCGCCTCCGTCAGCGGCGGCACCGACGTCTGCTCCTGCTTCGCCGGCGCCGTGCCCACCCTCCCGGTGTACACCGGGGAGCTCCAGGCGCCCGGCCTCGGCACCGACCTCCAGTCCTGGGACCCCAGCGGCAAGCCCCTCGTCGACGAGGTCGGCGAGCTGGTCGTCACCAATCCCATGCCGTCCATGCCGATCCACTTCTGGAACGACCCGGACGGCAGCCGCTACCACGACAGCTACTTCGACACCTACCCCGGCGTCTGGCGGCACGGCGACTGGATCACCGTCACCTCACGCGGAACCGTGATCATCCACGGCCGCTCCGACTCCACCCTCAACCGGCAGGGCGTGCGGATGGGCTCGGCCGACATCTACGAGGTCGTCGAGCGCCTGCCCGAGATCAAGGAGTCCCTGGTCATCGGCATCGAGCAGCCCGACGGCGGCTACTGGATGCCGCTGTTCGTGCACCTCGCACCGGGCGCCACCCTGGATGACGCACTGCTGCACCGCATCAAGCAGGCCATCCGCGAGCAGCTCTCCCCACGGCACATCCCCGACGAGATCATCGAGGTCCCCGGGATCCCGCACACCCTCACGGGCAAGCGCATCGAAGTCCCGGTCAAGCGCCTGCTGCAGGGCACCCCGCTGGAAAAGGCGGTGAACCCCGGCTCCATCGACGACCTCGCCCTGCTCGGCTTCTACGAGGAACTCGCCCGCAAACGCGCCTGACCCCCTCCCGGACGATCACCCTCCGCATACAGGCCTCGTCCGGTCCACACGGTGTGACCTGCGCAGACGACCTCACCACGCGACCGTGATCACCGGCGGCACCGCCATTGTCAGTGCCGCCGGTTACGGTGAGTGAGCATTGATCGACTGCGCATTGGGGGAAACATGGCGCACACCGACCACCAGACCATGCGACGCGTCCTGCGCCGCGAGATCGCCGGCACCATCGGTGTCCTCACCGACGACCACGACTTCCGCGCCATGCGGCGCTACCGCAGCTTCACCTTCGACGACCACACCACCTACCTCCAGCAGCTGGAGGCAGTCCTCCGGGACCGCGCCGCACAGGGCGACCACACCACCCTCGCCCTGTTCGACCCCGAGGACTACGCCGCGTTCTGCGCGGACACCGGCCTCGACCCGGAAGCTCCGGCCAGCAGGACCCGCTTCACCGCCGAACTCGCGGCCACCGGCCCGACCATCCCCTACGACGGCCGCCCGCTCGCCGTCCTCCTGCCCGCCCTCGTGGACGAGGCCGTACGCCAGGCCACCTGGCAGTACGCCACCACCCTCCTGACCCGCCTCGGCCCCTGCCCGACCTGCGGCGAGGACATCGGCAGGGCAGCCTTCACCCGCGCCTCCGACCTCCTGGTCCGCATCCTCGACACCGCACCACCCGGCGACCGCCACCTCGTCTGCACCGTCTCCGGACCCCCCGACACCCTCGTCTCCGTCCTGCACGGCGACCAGGACCCCCACGGCGCGACCCGCCTCGACGAGGCCGAGGCCCTGGAGTTCACCAGCGTGCTCGCCCTCGGCCTCGCGACCCGCAGCCCCGGCGGACTCGTCATCCGCGTCAGCGCCGCCGGCACGGCCGACCGCGTCTACGGCTGGCGACTGCGCGGCGGCGACCTCGAACCACTGACGGCGTCCGAGGTGTTCGACGCCTACTGCACCGACGTCGAATCCGGCGACCTGATCTCCCCGGAGCCCGGCGTCGACTACCGCGAGCCACCCGCCCTCGGAGAGGAGAGCACCGCCCCGGGTCACCGCCACTGAGGCCCCGCACCCACCCGGCGGCCGGAACGCATCAGGGGCGCCCCGCCCGAAGGCAGGACGCCCCTGAACCGACACAGCCAGGTGACCGGTACGGCTACTCGCCGGACAGCACCGCCTGAGCCGCGCTGCGCGCCTCCTCGGCACTGTCCGCCGCACGCGCCGCCGCCGCGGCCCGCTCGCACTGCGCCAGCGTGTACTTCGCCAGCGTCGCGCGAACGTACGGAATCGACGCCGCACCCATGGACAGGGAGGTGACACCCAGACCGGTCAGCACACAGGCCAGCAGCGGATCCGACGCGGCCTCGCCACAGACCCCGCAGCTCTTGCCCTCGGCCGTCGCGGCCTCGGCGGACAGCGCGACCAGGTCGAGCAGCGCCGGCTGCCAGGGGTCCTGCAGGCGGGACACCGCACCCACCTGCCGGTCCGCCGCGAAGGTGTACTGCGCGAGGTCGTTGGTCCCCAGCGACAGGAACTCGACCTCCTGAAGGATCGAGCGCGCCCGCAGCGCGGCCGAGGGGATCTCGACCATCGCGCCGAACTTCGCCCGCAGCCCCGCCTCACGGCAGGCGTCGGCAAAGGCCTTCGCGTCCTTGCGGTCCGCGACCATGGGCGCCATGACCTCGAGGTAGACGGGCAGCCCCTCGGCGGCCTTGGCCAGCGCCCTCAGCTGAGTGCGCAGAACCTCGGGGTGGTCGAGGAGCGTCCGCAGCCCCCGCACGCCCAGCGCCGGATTCGGCTCGTCCGCCGGCGTGAGGAAGTCCAGCGGCTTGTCCGCGCCCGCGTCCAGCACCCGCACGACCACACGGCTCTCGGGGAACGCCTCCAGCACCTGCCGGTAGGCCTCCACCTGCTTCTCCTCGGAAGGAGCGTTCTTGCTGTCGTCCAGGAACAGGAACTCGGTGCGGAACAGACCGACACCCTCGGCCCCGGCCTCCACGGCCGCCGGCACGTCCGCAGGCCCGCCCACGTTGGCCAGGAGCGGCACCTTGTGCCCGTCCGCGGTCACCCCGGGACCCGTCGAAGCGGCCAGCGCGGCCTTGCGTGCGGCGGCCGCGGCCTCCAGCTCCGCTTTCTTCTCCTCGCTCGGATTCACGAAGACATCGCCGGTGCTGCCGTCGACGGCGATCAGCGTGCCCTCGGCCAGCTCACCGGCACCGGGCAGCGCCACCACGGCCGGAACGCCCAGCGCCCGCGCCAGAATCGCGCTGTGACTGGTCGGGCCGCCTTCCTCGGTCACGAACCCGAGGACCAGGGACGGGTCCAGCAGCGCGGTGTCGGCCGGAGCCAGGTCACGGGCCACGAGCACATAAGGCTGGTCACTGTCCGGGACGCCTGGCATCGGCACGCCCAGCAGCCGGGCGACGATACGATTCCGCACGTCATCGAGATCGGCCACGCGCCCGGCCAGGTACTCGCCGGCACCGGCCAGCAGCTCCCGGTACGCCGCGAAGGCGTCGTACACGGCACGCTCGGCGGTGCTGCCGACGGCGATCCGCCGGTCCACGTCGGCCATCAGCTCGGGGTCCTGCGCCATCATGGCCTGCGCCTCCAGCACGGCCTGGGCCTCACCCCCCGCCAGATTGCCGCGCGCCATCAGGTCGGCGGCCACGGCGTCCACGGCCTGACGGGCGCGTCCCTGCTCCCGCTCCGCGTCCTCGGCGGGAATCTGCTTGGCCGGCGGCTCCAGAACCGCCGTGCCCATGTGCCGTACCTCGCCGATCGCCACGCCATGGCTCACGCCGACGCCTCGCAGCGTTGTCTCCATCTCACCCGTCTCCGGATAGTGCGGCGGGTCCCGCCGCCGCGGTGGTTGTCCTGTGCGCCGCCCTACGGCGGCAGTGCTGTCAGTTCCAGGAGAAGAGGCTGTCGCCGACCTTCACGTCCCCGTCCTCACGGAGGTCGGAGAGGGACTCGGCAGTGGCTTCCAGCGCGACGACCGGGCACACCGGCGACTTTCCGGCGGCCTCGACCGCAGCGGGGTTCCAGCGCACGACGGCCTGGCCGCGGGTCACGGTGTCGCCCTTGTTGACGAGCAGCTCGAAGCCCTCGCCGTTGAGCTGGACAGTGTCGATGCCGAGATGGGTGAGCACACCGTGCCCACTCTCGTCGACCACGACGAACGCGTGCGGGTGAAGGGAGACGATGATGCCGTCCACGGGCGCCACGGCCTCGGAGATCTCACGCACGGGGTCGATCGCGGTGCCCGGGCCGACCATGGCCCCGGAGAAGACCGGATCCGGCACTGCGGCCAGCCCGATGGCACGCCCGGCAAGAGGGGACGTCACGGTGGTCATGGGAAGCCTCCCAAGGAGTGGAGCTGTTCACGGGCCGTCACTGGCAGTCCCGGACGGCGCACTGAGCAGCAGCGTATGTCATGTGAACTGGCGGTTCCGGATGGAAGCTACCAGTTAGTGGTCTAGACCACCAGCTCATCGGATTTGCATGGCCTCCGAGCGTGCGTGTACAGTCGTACTCCTGCCGGGGGGTAGTGAGGCGTGCACCGCTTCCTCCTCCGACAGCAACCAAACTCATCAGATCCTATCTCTGGATCTCCTTCTGCATGCTCGCGGAGGGGTGGTCAGAGAGACGGAAAAACCCTGGTAGAGTTTGAAACACCGAAGGGAAGCGCCCGGAGGAAAGCCCGAGAGGGTGAGTACAAAGGAAGCGACCGTTCCTTGAGAACTCAACAGCGTGCCAAAAGTCAACGCC